>DATEHD010000288.1:0-2844 GCA_035279765.1 Candidatus Krumholzibacteriia bacterium
CCCGCACCGCGGCCCCGCGGAAACCGTCACCTATCCACTCCAGCAGACCGCGTGCCCGGCGGTGGTCATCGCGCTGCCTGCGATTTCCAATACCGAGGAAGAGATGCGTCTCGCGCAGGCGTGGTATCTGCGTGAACAGGCGTACGCTTTGTTCGTGGGTATTCTCGCGCTGTCCGCAGTGCCGCCCGACGGCACCATGCAGGTGAACGTCACCGCCGCGGACCGGCGCGACTGGATGGTGACGCTCGACGGCACCTGGACGCTGCAAACCGACGAGCAGGGACACGTTGTATTCAACTGTGTGCCTCCCGGCTCGCACGACGTGCGCATTCGCCGCGCAGGTGCGGGCATGTCGCGGAGCGTGG
The DNA here is from genome assembly GCA_035279765.1 of Candidatus Krumholzibacteriia bacterium. Lineage (GTDB taxonomy): Bacteria > Krumholzibacteriota > Krumholzibacteriia > WVZY01 > JAKEHA01 > JAKEHA01. The sequence continues at coordinate 366 of DATEHD010000288.1, forward strand.
TCACCGCCGGCGAGCCCTCCGCCGCGGTTTCGTTCGACGCCTCACACTGACGCCGCGGGCGTTGACCGCACGCTCCCACATTCCCTATCATTGTATTGGTGAACACGGCGGATCAGCTTGCCGCCGTCACGCCCCTGGCCCCCCACAGCCGAGTACGAGCTGCCGCTCCGCAAGAGGAGCCGCTCGTCGAGGTGTTGACGGCGCCGGTTGACACGACACCGGTGACCCGCACCGGAGCCTCCGCCGGGACCTGGAAGGATTTTCATGGAGCTCTTCGCGGCGTTCCCTGCGGCGGTCGGGCGCTCACTGCCCCAGATTCTCGCCCAGTCCGGCCCCGTCGGTCTTACCATTCTGCTGATCACGTTCGCGCTCTCGGTCATGACGTGGGCGGTGGCGTGGGATCGTGCGCGCCTCTACAAGCAGCTGCGCACGCGCGGCGACGAGCTCCGGCGCATCGCCGGCAAACGCGGTGTGGTGAATGCAATGCGTGAAGCCGAGGACTACCTGCCCGCCATCGAGGCCGCGATTCTGATCGAGGCCCATCGTTTCGTGCAGGTGAACGGCGGTGAAGCCGGTGTTATCGTCATGGATGACAGCGCCGAGCTGGAGCAGGAACGCAACCGGCTGCGCAGTCTGCTCGATGGTCGCGCACTCAACGAAATCGGCGAGATGGAGCGGCATCTCATTCTGCTCTCCACCACGTCGGCGGGTGCGCCGTTCCTCGGTCTGTTCGGCACCGTGTGGGGAATCATGCACAGCTTCATGAGCATGGGAACCGCCGGCAGTGCCAGCATCGAGATCGTCGGCGGAGGCATCGCGGAGGCACTTGTCACCACCATGGCCGGCCTCGGCTGCGCCATCCCGGCGCTGGTGGCGTACAATCTCTGTGTGCGCGCGGTGCGGCGCAAGGAAACGCAGGTGGATCTGTTCATCTCGCGTGTGGTTGACGGTCTCGTCGTGCGCCGCGGCGCGCGGCAAAATCCGGCCGCATCGCCGGGCTGGGCCTGACGGAACGAGTCATGCGCAAAGCACTCATCGTATCGTTGATCTGTCATGTCGCGTTTACCATCGGCATCTGCCAGTGGAAGACGCTGCAGAGTGTGGCGGACACCCCGCGCCAGATCTACGAAGTGGAGCTGGTGGACGGCGCGCACGCGGAGAATTCGGTTTCGGCGGCGAAGGTGGAGCCGGCCGTGCTCACACCGGTCGGGCCGCGGGACGCGACGACGACCTTGCAGATGCCGTCCACGACAGTCGAACCCAATCAGCCGAAGCCGGCGCGTGACCTCAGCGCCTTACTGAAGGCGCGCGACTTTCAGCCCCGGGCCCCGAAGACCGACAGCCCGCAGGAGGGACACGCACCCGCGGTGGCGCCTGCCAAAGGCAGCCGTTTCGCCATCGACGCGCCGCCCGGCGAAGCGCTGTCCGAACCGATCGGCGACCTCGAAGCGCGCGGACAGGTCATGCAGCCGCTGCACGTCACCCACCCGGGTCCGTATTCGGAAAACTATGTCCTCTTGAATTCGGTGAAGCCCGTGTATCCGCAGCACGAGCGCGAGCTCGGCATTGAAGGCAGCGTCACGGTGGAGCTCCTGGTGGACGAGGTCGGGAACGTTGCACATGCGGACGTGCTGCAGCTGACCGGCCCGGAGAGCTTCAGCAGGTCGGTGCTCGACGCCGTGCGTCAGTTCACATTCCAGCCCCCGGTGGAAAACGGCGAACCCTCCACGATGTGGATCAAGTTCGTGTACACGTTCCACATGAACAGCTGAGACGCGCGAGAAACGCTAGCGGCTGAACGGCTCGACGTTACCATCGTGCACGCGCACCAGCGGAAGCGCATCGGCGCGCGCTCGTCGCGCGGCAGCATCGCCGCGCAGATGGGAATCCAGGTAGGCTCGCACGTCGTCGCGCGACGACGCTCCCGACGCCACCGCTTCCAGCACCACACGGGTTCCATAATATGCAGCGACGGCGACCGGGTTCACGTCGGTGGCCCCGGCGCTCGTGATGCGGTCGCGCACCGCCTTGTCGTGCTCGGGTGTGGATCCATAGTGCGCTTCGGCGGGAAATACGGCGCCTTCAAGCTCGTCGCGCGCGAGGCGCATGAGCTTGTCGTTGTTCCACTGGCTCGTGCCGAGGAGCTGCGCCTGCAGATCGAAGGACCGAGTCTGCGGAAGGATCTGGAGCAATTCGTCCACGCTGCCAATGGCGAACAGCCCGTCGGGCGCCGCGTCGCGAATCTTCTGCAGCTGATCCTTGAAATCGGTGGCGCCCTCGGCGAACTGCTGATCGGCCGTCACCTGTCCGCCCAGCCGTTTCACTTCGTCGGCAAAGAACTGCGCCGTTGCCCGCCGGTCGCCGCGCGCCGGCGACAGCACGGCGATGTGGTGCAGACCGAGCTTTTTCACCGCGACCTCGGCCATCACGGTGGCTTCGATGGTGGCAGGAACGCGCGTCTGGAACACCCACTGCCCGA
>DATEHD010000289.1:0-4099 GCA_035279765.1 Candidatus Krumholzibacteriia bacterium
GATGGGCCCATGGAACAGGCCGGAGCTTGAAGGAGCCGGGGTCCATGGAGCACTCTTTGCTTCAGGATACGTGTGATGAAACGCCGTTTCATGAAGCGCGCGGCTGCCAGTCTGGCCGCGCTGGCGCTCATTGCGCTCGGCGCGTGCTCGAATGACGACGGAACCACCCCGGCGCCCGGGCCCACGCGCACGTACCGCATGGGCTTTTCCGGCATTCCGCCCACCAACGACCTTTTCACCGCCATTGCCGCCATCAACATGTGGTCGACGCGCGCCGATGCCGCCATCATGAGCTTCGAGCTGCCGTGGGATTCGCTGCTGGCCGGAGCGCCACCGCAGCGACTGATCGCCAACGACCAGGCGGGGCTCGCGCAGTACTACCGCGTGAAGGGTCACAAGCTCTGGATCTATCTCGACCCCGCCAACGGGCTCAACCGCGCCGGCGAATCCACGGCACTGGTGAACGCCGGCCGCAGCATCACCGAGCCGGCGATTCAGCACATCTTCCGTCACTACGCGGTTGTGATCGACAGCATGATTCAGCCCGAACATCTCGGTGTCGCGCTCGAGACGAACCTCATTCGCGGCGTGGCACCGGCGCCGTTGTACGCCGCGATCAAGCAGGTGGCCAACGACGCGGCGGCGGACGTACGCGCGCGGGATCCGAACGTGAAACTCAGCGTGAGCGTGCAGGTGGACTGGGCGTGGGGACGTTTCGGCGGCAATGTGTACGAAGGTGTCGCGCAGGACTTCGCGGACTTTCCGTTTCTCGATGAGCTCGGGCTCTCGTCGTATCCGTATCTCGCGGGGTTCGCCGAGCCGGAAGAGATTCCGAACAACTACTACTCGCGCCTGTTGCAGGGCCACGCGCTGCCTGCGATGGTGACAGAAGGCGGCTGGTCGAGCGCCACGCTCGACTCGCTGGTCTCATCCGAGGCCGAACAGAAGCGCTACATCACGAAGCAGGCGAAATTGCTGGACCAGGTCCACGCCATTGCGGTGTTCCAGCTCACCTTCACCGATATCGATATCAACGCGATTCCCAACGCGCCGCCCAACCTCGTGCTCTTCACGCACCTCGGCCTCGTCGACACGACGCTCGCGCCCAAGCAGGCGCTCGCGGCGTGGGACGCTGTGTTCGCGCGGCCCTACACTCACTAGTTCCGCCCGCGATATGGGTGCAATCCACCACCAACGTTGATGGTGATTCTCACCCATCGTGAAAGCAGTGAAGAGCGGCTAGCTCACGCGTCCCAGGTACGCTTCCGTTTCATAGAGAAAATCGACATGGCCATTGCGCTCGTGCGCCTCGAACAGCGCATGCAGCGCGGCATAGAAGGATTCATGCTGCGGATGGTCGGGTGCAGGTGTGTATGACGACGACTTCGAAAGCCCGAACACGCCTTCGAGATCGTGATCGATGGAAAAGTTGAATCGCCATTCGCGGTAGTCGCCCAGGAAGTTGCGCAGCCTTCCAGAGTCCACCAGTCGATGATCGACGAAGCCATAATCAACCGCGCGTGTGTGCAGGAATTCGTCGTAGGCGCGCATGAAGGGACTGGCGCTGCGGCGCGTATTGAAGACGACAAGTGTCCAACCACCTGGCTTCAGGATGCGCGCGAACTCGCGGCGCGTTGCCACCGGATCGAACCAGTGGAACGCCTGCGCGGCGGTGACGAGATCGACGCGATGCTCCGCGAGCGTTGTCGCCTCGGCCGTGCCGCGCACACTTTCAAAATTGGGAAAAGACGAGAGCGCGGATTCGGCTTCGACGCGCATCGCATCGTTGGGCTCCACAGCGATCACGACGTTGCCGTTCTCCAGCAGGAGCTTCGAAAAAATGCCGGTGCCGCTCCCGACATCGGCCACGCGCCACGCGGGCGCAAAGCCGACCGTGTCGCGCAGCCACGCGATGAGCTCGCGCGGATAGTGCGGACGGTAGCGAACGTAATCGGAGACGCGGCTCGAGAACCGGTGCGTGGGACGCTGTTCGTGCGGCCCGGGCACGAGGACTAGCGCTTGCCGCCGGTGAACATCTCGAAGCGGCCGTGTGGTCCGATGAACATGTTCGCCGCCCACCCCACGATCGTCACGATAACGGCGGTGAGCATCGCCCATCCGATGCTGTCGACGGAGAAGCCTTTCATCATCTTGCTCACCAGCAGCACCATCAAACCGTTCACCACGAGCAGGAACAACCCGAGCGTGATGATGGTGACGGGCAGCGTGAGAATGACAAGAATGGGTCGCACGATGGCGTTGACGAGGCCGAGGAGGAGCCCCGCTCCAATCAGCGAGAGAGCGCCATTCGAATGGACGCCCTTGAGCGTCGCCGACGAAACCCAGAGGCCCAGCGCAGTGACAAGTCCACGGATCAGGAAACCGATCATATCGACTCCTTTGGCGTTGGCCCTCATTATATAAGGAGCAACCACGAAGCGGAAGCCGGGCAATTTGGCGATACGCACGGCACATTCCGCCGCGCTTGCGGTCACCGGCGCGCGCGCGTAGACTCCGCACCCATGCCGCGACATCCCCATTTCGCCGACCGGTCCGCGCGCATCACCGCCTCGGTGTACGAAAAATACAGACCTCGCATGGCGGCGCAGGGCGAGAACCTGGTGGCACTGCACATCGGCGACTCCTACGCGCCGCCGCCGTATCCGCTTCCTGTCGATGCTTCATTCTTCAAAGCGCACCCAGGGGTCAATCGCTACTGCGACACGTTCGGCATCGCGCCGTTTCGCGACGCGATTGCGACCAAGCTTCGCGAAGACAACCGGCTCGACGTCCAGCGCGAGAATATTCTCGTCACCTGTGGGGCGACCAATGCGCTCTCGGCCACCTTGCAGGCGCTCGTCAATCCCGGTGAGGATGTGATGATCCTCGCTCCGCACTGGCCCTTCTTTCGCGGCATGGTGCGCGCAGCGGGTGGCGGTGTGATCGACGTCCCGTTCTACACGGAGTTGGACGAAGGGAGCCCAGGCACGCACATCTCTGCTCTAATGGAAACTGCCATGACGAAGGACACGGTGGCGATCTATCTCAACAGTCCCAACAACCCGAGCGGCAAGGTGCTCACGCACGAACAGCTCACCGCGGTGACGGGATTCGCGCGCGCCAACGATCTATGGCTCATCAGCGACGAAGCCTACGACGGCATGACGTACGACGGCCGCGAGCACATCTCGCCCGCCAGTTTTCACGAGACACTCGAGCGCAGCGTGTCGGTCTTCACGTTCTCCAAGGTGTACATGTTCGCGGGGCTGCGCCTCGGTTATGCCGTGGCGGCGCCCGATGTCATCAAGGCCATCAACAAGGCCATGGTGCACCAGCTCTACAGCCCGTCCACCCTCGCGCAGGAAATGATGATCGAACCGGTGCGCACGCGCGCCGCATGGTCAAAGCGCTTCGTGCAGGAATACGAAGCGACGCGCGACCGCGTGGCGAAAGCGCGGCGCTTCGACGCACCCCTTCCCGACGGCGCGTACTACTTCTTTTTCAATATTGAGAAATATTTGCGCGGGCGCAGCGTGACCGACGTGGTGAATGCGTGCCTGGATGCCGGTGTGTCTGTCGCCTCGGGAGAGGATTTCGGCGCATCCTACGGCAACTGGCTGCGCATCTGTTTTGCGGGAGAATCGCCCGAGCGCGTGATGCTGGGCGTGGAGCGATTGAACGGCGTGCTTACCGGCGCGTGACTACTTTGCCGTGCCCTTTGCGATCGCGGCCTTGAAGCGCGGATCGTCGCGCACCGAGACCAAATCGGGGTCGATCGCCATCCACGGGATTCCGACGAAACCGAGCTCGACAGCGCGCTCGACGTGATCGATGGCGCGCTCGTGCTCGCCGCCGAGGGCGAGCGTGCATGCCAGGTTGTAATGCACGCCGGCGTCGTTGGGCTCGAGCTGGAGCGCACGGTCCACCCATTGCAACGCCTCTTCACGCTGGTCCAGCTCGAAGAGCACACCCGATCCCAGGTAATACGCGCGGGCCGTGGCCGGATGACGCGCGACGAAGGTCCTGACGCGCTCGATGGCACGTTCGAGCACTTGCCGCATCTTGGCTTCGCCAACATCAAGTTTTCGGTAGGCCGCGA
>DATEHD010000290.1:0-2074 GCA_035279765.1 Candidatus Krumholzibacteriia bacterium
CACGGCCCGGGAGGAGCCCGTCGAGCGAGCCCGCCGGCGCCAGCGCGCCGGCCAGTGCCTGGGCGGTGGCGGAGGCCACCTGGGTCGAGCCGCCGAGCGTGGCGATCACCGGCGTCTCTTCGGGGATCCAGTCATCGACCACCCAGCCCGTCAGCACGACCGCGAGCGGGCGGTAGGTATCCGCAAACGCAGCGAGACCCAGCGCGAACTCTTCCGACGGAGCGCCGCGCGATGAAAAGATGAACACGGCATCTTCCACATCCAGCGCGTCGAGTGTCGAGCCGCCGCCATAACGCGTCGCGTCCACCACGGTGGCGCGCTCGCGCTGCAGCACGGGCCGCATCACACCTTCGGAATCGAGATCGAAGCCGGTGATCATCGGCGCGCGCTGCCAGCGCAGGAAATGCCGGCACAACACGTCGACAAAACCGGACACATCCTGGCGCTTGAGCGATTCACCGGGAGACCATTCGATCGGCACCACCACACATGTGGAATCCGGCTCGATCGCCGCGAAGCGCTCCCAGTTGGCCCACGGTGTGATGGCGCGCTCGGCCACGGTGCGATACACGGCCGGAACCGAGGGATACGAATCGAGCGCGATCACCTTGCCGCGTCCACCGCCTGTGCGCGTGCCGGGCTTGGGAGCGACGGCGCGCTCGCGCAGCTTCTCCACGCGCGCGTATGACGCATCCAGAATCGCCAGCACGTTGCGCAACGGCTCGCTCTCCGCGGCGGCCTCCGCGAGCTTCTCGTCGATGCGCCCGCGATCGACAATCTTCTCCAGCGTGCGCACGATGGTTTCCATGACGTTGATCGACATCACCGATTCGCCGCCGTGCTCCATCTGCACCTGCTCGGGGATGGGCTTGGTGTGCAGCAGGAGATCCGCGCCGGCGAGGAGCGAACGCTCGTTTCCACCCGACACCATCCCGGAACGCTCGGTGGCGTACCAGCGCGCTCCCGCCATCTCGAGCGCGTCGGTGATGACAACGCCGTCGTAACCGAGCTCGGTTCGCAGCATGGCTCGTATGACTTTGGGATCAAAGCTCGCGGGCACGAGATCCTCGCGGCCCATCGGATACGCGATGTGCGACATCATCATCATGTCGGTGCCCGCCGCAATCGCGCGCCGGAACGGAACCAGGTCCGCGGCCGACAACTCTTCCGCCGACTTGCGCACCTCGGGCAGTGTCTCGTGCGAATCTTCCGGCGTGGAACCGTGCCCGGGGAAATGCTTGGTGCACGAGAGCACACCGGCCGCGCGGAATCCCGCGATGGTCTGTTCGACAAACGCAGCGACACGCTCCGGATCGGCGCCAAAGCTGCGCAGCCCCGTGATGGCGCTGGCGGCGTCGAAGTAACAATCGGCCACCGGTGCCAGCACCGTGTTGACGCCGAGCTTGCGCATGGCCGTCCCGGTTTCGAAGGCGACTTCCGCGGCGAGGTCGAGGTCGCCCGTGGCGGCAATCGCGAGCGCCGCGGGCGGCACGCCGATGATCTGGCGCAGCTCCGCGACGAAATCGCCCTCGTGGTCCGCCATGATGAGCGGCGCGGGTCCTTCCGCGCCGAGCTCTTCGGTCACCGCGGCAATGAGATCGCCGATCTGCGAGAGACTCTCGATGTTGCGCGCGAACAGAATCACGCCCGACACGTTGTGAAACTCGAGATATTTCTTCTCGTGCGGCAGCAAACGCGGCCCCGCCAGCGGGATCACTTTGTGCCGCTCCATGCGCCGGATCAGATGGAAACGGATTTCCGGCGTGAGGATCTCATTCTCTTTGTTGACAGTCATCAGTATCCCGCCCGCAGCTCACTTCCGGGGTAATAGTGTTGCAGGATCATATCGTAGGCATATCCCCGTTTTGCCATGCCGATCGCGCCGTTCTGACACATGCCCACGCCGTGCCCGTTGCCGCCGCCCACGATGTCGACGCTGGCCAGCCGATCGCCGCTCATGTGCTTGTCGAAATCGAACATCGTGCTGGGAAGGATACGCCCTTTTTGCGTGTCCAGCATCAGCGCGCGACGGATCTTGTCGCCGTCGACATTATAGGTGCCTTTCGTGGTGCGT
>DATEHD010000291.1:0-10083 GCA_035279765.1 Candidatus Krumholzibacteriia bacterium
GTGCCGACGATGATCTCGTCCTTGCCGTCGTTGTCGATATCGGCGACACACGGAACCGAGTAGTCCAGCGTGCACCCGGTCAGACGCGCGAACACGCCCTGCGTGGACGGGTTGGAGTCGCCGTCGCGGTACTCGGTGCCATCCTTCTTCCAGACGTAAAGCACGCCGAGCTCGTCGATGGCGATGACCTCGTTGAGGCCGTCATTGTTGATGTCGCCCACCACCACACCGGCGCGGATGAAGTTCTCGGTGGAGCGAGGCCAGCCCGGCAGCGTGCTGCCGTCGTACTTGAAGCAGAACACCTGCTTGGTCTGGCGCGATGCCGCCACGATGTCGAGCCCCTTGTTGGCGTCGATGCGGCCGAGCGCCACGTGCCCCACGAAGGTGTCACCCTGGGTATTGATCGGACCCCACGTGAGCGGGCTCGCATCGCCGTCGATCATTTCGACGCCGTTGGCGTGCCACGCGTACACGTGCTTGTCGCCGACCACGATCTCGTTGGTGCCATCACCGTCGATGTCTCCCACCGCCGGCGAAGAGGTCGTCTCCGCTTCCATCATGATGGGCCAGCCGGGGGCCTGAGCGGGGTTGGTGCTTCCCGACGCCGCCGCCGAAAGCGCGCTCTCGTTCCCGGAAACGTCAATCGTGCTCACCTTGTAGAAGTACGTCGTCGTCGGACTCAGGCCCGTGTTCACAAACAGCGTGTGCGGAACCGGATCGACGCTGGCAAGATTGAACGGGCCGGCGCCGCTCGCGGCGCGGTACACGTTGTAGTACGCCACATCGCTGCTGGCGCTCGCGGTCCACCTAACGCTCAGACGATCGGGGCCCAGGCTCGGATCGATCATGATCCCGGTCGGTGCGACCGGCGCCCGCAGCTCCACGGTGTCTTCGTAGGCACGGCCGTAGAGGTCCACGATGCGAAGACGCAAACGATGCTCGACCGCCACACTGCTCTCCGTGAGCGTGATGCCCGTGGTGTTTTCCGCCGAGCCCAGGCTCACGATGGTGGGATAGCTCGACGTCCCGCCCCCGCCGATGGTGAAGGCCCCGTCGAGGTCGAACGCCGTCATGGTCCCGCCGGGATAGGTCCCGGTGCCGAAGTTCTTGGCCTTGTAGAACAGCTTGAACTGCTCGCCCGCCTGCACCACGCCGTCGCCGTTGCCGGTCACGGTATCGTCGACGCGCAGCTTGACCAGCGCGAGTTTGGGCCGGTGGGAAAGTTTCTTGAACGTGTCTTTCCATGTATCGGTGCCGTTGTTCTTGATGACGAGTGTAAACGGCACGGAGTGCTGGTCGGTGAGCGTACTGTTGAACACCACGCGGCAGCCGCCGGTCATGGTGCCGGTGACGCCCGCTGCAATGGTGCCGCCGCCCGCGGTGCTGTCGCTCACCACGACGCCCGCGTCGCTGGAGCGCAGAATCACCGTGACCGTGCCGGTGGTGGCGTTGCCGTTGTTCTTCAGCACGAAGCCGAGATCGACGGTCTCGCCCGACTCGATGATGCCGTTGCCGTTGCCGCTGGTGCCGCCGGCGTTGTCATCATCAACGGTAATGTTGTTGATGGCGACGTACGAGCCGACGCCACCCACCGTGATGGTGCCCTCGTAACGCTTGCGGTTGAGGCCGGTCACGACCACGTCGATGGTGCCGTTGGTCTCGGCGCGGAACGGGATCGTCACCTGTCCGCTCGAGTTGGTCGTTCCCACCCGGTAGTCTTCGTTGCCCTTGGTGAGGCACACGGTCGCCGAATCGACGGGATTGCCGCCGCTCGTCACCGTGAAGCTGATGTTGGTGGTGCCCTTGTTCACGCTGGCGGGATAGCTGACGGCCAGCGTGGTGACCGGTCCGGTCCACAGCGGCATCTCGGGATCCGCAAGCAGCGTGTATGTGAAATGGGTCCAGCGATCGCCGAGATCGTTGGCCATGGCGTAGGCCGTGCGCGGTTCGCGCGAGCGCGCGAATGCTTCACCAATGTGCACCACGTTCTGCTTCATGACGAGCCGGTAGTACTCCGTCATGTAGTCGGTGGCCACGGTGGGAAATGCGCTGTCGTTGGAGCCGATCACGGAGACGGCGCCGCCGTTCGGGTTGCGCAGGTAGTGTTCCGCGATGCACTCGTAGGTGAAGGCGCTCGACGTACAGTTGAGCAGGTTGAGGTTCATCAGCTTGACGCCGTTGGTCAGCGCGTCCGCGTCCGAGTTCACCACGCTCGCATCGCCGCACGACATGTTGAAGCGGAAGCCGTGGCCCACGTGAATGACGTGGTCATAGCCGGTGTTCATCGAATCGATGGCGGCCTGCCGCGACTCGGCCACGGAACCCGGATACATCGTGTAGTTCTGGTAGTTACGGTTCACGGTGAGACCCGGGATCATGTCGGAGGTGCGCACGTATTCGGCCAGGCTGGCGCCATCCAGCGAGATGGGGCCGCTCGTCCAGTCGGACGGGAAGAGCACTTCGGCCAGGAACAGCACCTTCTTGGTGAAACCCGTGTGTGCCGGACGCTCGTAGTTCTTGATCTTGTTGACCATCATGTTGACTTCGGCGTTGGAGCGCGTCGGCAGGCGGCCCACGTAAACCTCGGCCCAAAGGTCGGCATTATCCGACCCGAACTCTCCGAAGACGGCGTCGTGATCGGCGTTCCAGTCGCCGTCGAGACAGCCGAAGTACATGTCGGCCGGGTTGCTGTGGCCATTTGCATCCGGGTAGAAATTGCTCCACGCCAGGCGCACCGGAATCTGCTGCGAGTCTCCGCCCAGGAGCAGGTACTTGATGCCCCACAGCGAATACGCGTCCTTCACAAAATTACGGATGGTCTCCGCGCCGTCGGAGCCGTTGCGATAATTGGCTGCAATCCACTCCGTCGTGCGCACCACCGTCGATACGCCCTTGCTCGTCTTCCAGTCGGCGAGCACCTGGTACGTCGCCGCCAGCGAATCGTTGGTGATGATCACGTAGTCGACAGGGCTGCCCTCGAGCGAGGGAAACGTCGACGCGGTGAATCCGTTGGTGCCGGGAGCCACCGTCACTTCGCCGAACGCGTAGGAATTGAGCTCTCCGGGATTGATCACCAGGGAGGCAATGTGGGCGCGCACACCCTCGCGCCAGCCGTCGCGGTGGCGGATACGCTGCGCCGTCGTGGATGTGAGCGCTTTGGTCTCGATCTCGAGCTCGACGTGTCCCGCGCGCTGCAGCGTGCCGGCCTTCACGCCGAACGGATACACCGCAAAGCTCGCCACCTGGTAGCCGTTGAGAGTACCGGTGCCGAGATACGACACCAGCTGTGCGTCGCCGTGCACGGCGTGCGGGTTGGTCCGGACCATTTCGCCCTCGGCGCCGATCAGGTCGCCGGTCAGCTCGGGCTTGAACGCCGCCGCCACGAGGGACTGGTCCGCGAACTTGAAGCTGAAGGTATCCACTTCCTGCCCCTGCGGAAGCACGATGCGAACCGTGCGGTACGGCAGCGCCGGCGTACCGGGCTCGGTGGGCAGCGTCCATTCCCGGCCGCGAATGGCGATGCGATCGCCGTCGACGGCCGATGTCACGGTGGCCGGATCGTCGGGAACGGGAACGGTGAAGGTGAGTCGCGCAGCAGAAGCGCGCGTATTCATCGCTACCGGGAAAAGAAAGAGCGAGCAGACGAGGGCCAGCTGTCGGGCAAGGGGTCTCTGCATCATCAGGCCTCCACGGCGAGCATGACTCCGGCGGCGTTACCGGTGCCCGGTCCGTTTACGGGTGTAGAGTCACGAGGCGGTGCCGGGCGTAGGCGCCAACCCCGAAATAGGTCACACTTAATATCTGAAGGGATCTAAAGCCGTTGTTGGTAGCAGTCGCGATGTGTGCCCTGAAGCTCCCGCGGTTGTTTTCTCACGCCTGATTGCAGCGACATCCATTATAACGCGACGCCGCTCGCCCCGTCAACCATGATGGCGCGCCGGGGCCTGTCCCGACGCGCCATTCTCGATTACTACTTGAGTAGAACCATCTTGCGGACGGCCGCGAAACTCCCGGACGTCATGCGATAGAAGTAGATACCCGAGCTCACCGGGGTGCCGCGGTCGTCGCGGCCGTCCCACTGGGCCACGTAGTGCCCCGCGCTCTTGGGCCCCGAGACCAGCGTCTTCACCCGCGCGCCCGTCACGTCGTAAACGATCACGTTCACGTTGGAGCGAGCACCCGCCTTCATCCCCTCCGGAACCCAGTACTCGATCTTCGTCGCCGGGTTGAACGGATTGGGATAGTTCTGGCCCAGGTCTGCCCGGCTGACGGGTACGTACACACCGTTGGTCTCGTTCACCACGCCCGTGTCGTTGTTCAGACGATACACGTAACGTTCGCCCATCTCTACGTTGGCATCACCGAGTTCGACCATGCCGTCGAGACCGGCATCCACCTTCACCGCAATGCGAGCAAATGCGCCGGTGCTTCCGTTCTCGACACGCGCACGATCGACGGCGAATCGGGTCCCCGCTTCCAGCGGAACGAACCACTCCAGGTTGACGCGGTCACCGGCCACCGTGAAGCTGAACCGGGTTCCCGCCACCGGCGTCGGCACCACGAAGCCAATGCGTCCATTGTTGTGCAGGTTGGCGTGGAAGCGCGGCCACGGCGCCTTGGCGGGATTCCACGTGGCGTTGAACTTCCAGACGTACACGTTCTTGTCCCAGCCGGCCGCGACCAGGTCGAGCTTGCCGTCGCCGTCGACGTCGGTCGCCTGCGGCACGCCGCGCATCGCGTCATCCGTAAGCAGCGGGAAGCCCGCGAGCGCTCCACCCGTGGCGGTGAAGGCACGGATATATTTCGTTTCGTCGCCAACCAGGATGTCCGACGACCCGTCGCCATCGAAATCGGCGATGATGGGGGATGATTCGGTCCACTGCCCGGTCGTGTTGTAGTTCACCGGGAAACCGGTCAGGAAATTTCCCACACTGTCGATGCCGTAGAGTTTCCCGTTCTTCGCCGCAATGAAGATCTCGAGCTTCGCGTCCCCGGTCACGTTGCCGAGCACCGGCGATGCGCCGAAGAAGTTTCCGTTCTGGAAGAACTGGAACGTCTGCTGCACACCGTTGTTGCGCAGGATGCGGAAGTTCCCGTTCATCTCCCACACCGCGATCTCGAGCTGGCCGTCGTTGTCGATATCGCCGATAGCGGGGCTGCCGGCGATGTCGCTCGTAAGCGCGTACGGGAATCCGGGTACGCTGGTGCCGTTTTCGTTGAACGCGAAGAGCTGGTCGCCCTGGGAGCCCACGATGAGCTCGTTCTTGCCGTCGCCGTCGATATCGGCGAGACACGGCGTCGAGTAGTTGAGCGTGCAGCCGGTCATGCGATAGAAGACGCCCTGTGTGCCGGGATTGCTGTCGCCGTCGATGAGCTCGGTGCCGTTGGCGTGCCACACATAGATGACACCGTGCTCGTCCACCGCAATCACTTCGTTCTTGCCGTCGCCGTCCATGTCGCCGACAACCATGCCGGCACGGATGGTGTTTTCCAGCGCGCGCGGCCAGCCGCTGAGGACGCTGCCATCCTTCTTGAAGATGTAGACTTCCTTGGTGTCGCGCGATGCGGCGATGATCTCGAGACCCGGCACAAGATCCATTTGCGCCAGAGCCGGATGAGATACGTAGCCGCCGCTGGGACTGCCGGCCACGCTTCCCAGCGCTGAGAACACGCCCCACGTCTGCGCATCACCGTCGCCGTCACGCAACTCGACGCCATTGGCGTGCCACGCGTACACCTTGTCGTCGCACTGCACGATTTCGGGAATGCCGTCACCGTCAATGTCGCCCACGGCGGGCGAAGAGTTGGTCTCGAGCTTCATTTCAATGGGCCAGCCCGCGAGCTGCGGCGGATTGGTGCTGCCGGAGTAAATGCTCGACATCCCGCTCTCGTTGCCCGAGCTGTCGACGGCGGTGGCACGGTAGTAATAGATCGTGCTCGCCGTGAGACCCGTGTTCACGTAGAGCGTGTGCGGCACCGGGTCGGGATTGGTGAGCGTGTACGGGCCCCCGGACGAGGTCGCGCGATACAGGTTGTAGCGCGTTACGTCGGTGGAATTGCTTTTCACCCACGACACGCGCAGGCGGTCCGGACCGAGACCCGGATCGATGACAAGCTGCGACGGCGAGAGCGGCGGGCGCAGCTCCACGATGTCATCATAGACGCGCCCCTTGGCATCCACGATCGACACACCCAGGCGATGGCCCACCGAGATATCCGGCTCGATCATGGACATCCCGAGTGTGTTCTCGATCTGCGCCATGGACGCAGCGGTCGCATAGCTGGCGCTGGGGCTGATGAGGGTGAAGCCCGCGTCGAGATCGGTCACCGTGATGGTGCCGCCGGGAAACGCGCCGGTTCCGAAATTCTTGATCTTGTAGTAGAGCTTGAACTGCTCGCCCGCCTGTACCACGCCGTCATTGTTGCCTGTCACCGAATCGTCGATGCGCAGCCTGACGAGGTCGATCTTGGGCTGGTGAATGGTCTTCTTGAAGGTGTCACGCCACGTCTCGACGCCGTTGTTCTTGATGATGAGCGTGAAGGCAGCCGCGTGCTCGTCCGGTGTATTCTCGGAGAAGGCCGCCCAACAGCCGCCGGTCTGCGTGCCGGTGCCGCCGGGCGCGAGAACACCGCCGCCAGCGGTGCTGTCCACCAACGTCACCGCGGGGTCAGCGCAGCGCAGTGTGCACGTCACCGTGCCCGTCGAAGCCGAGCCGGTGTTGCGCAGCGAGAACGAAAACCCGATCGTCTCGCCGCCTTCGATCACGCCGTTACCGTTACCCGAGCTGCCCCCCCCGTTGGTGTCGGTGACGCCGATGCTGTTGATGTTCACGTACGCCGCGCCGTTGGTCACGCTGATGGTGCCGGTCTTGCGCGCGTGATTGCGCCCCGTCGCCACCACCGTGATGGAACCCGCCGTCTCGGCGCGGAAGGTCAGCGTGCACTGTCCCGAACCGTTGGTGGTGCCCACCTGGTAGTCCTCGTCGCTCTTCGACAGGCACACAGTCGCCGAATCCACCGGATTGCCGCCGCTCGTCACCGTCACCGTGATCGCATGCGTGCCCTCGGTGACACTCGCCGGCATCGCCAGCGAGAGCGTGGTCACGGGCGCGGTCCACATCGGCATTTCGGGATCCGCCAGCAGCGTGTAGATGTAGTGCGTCCACAGATCGATGTAGTCGCCGCTGGAAGCCAGCCCCGTGCGCGGCAGGCGTGAATCCGCGAACACGCGGCCGATGTGCACATTCCCCTTCTGGAAGAGGAGCCGGTAGTACTCGTTCATGTAGAACGTGGATGCATTCGGGAACGCGCTGTTGTTGGCGCCGATCACCGACACCGCGCCGCCGTTGCTGTTGCGCAGGAAGTGCTCGGCAAGACACGAGTATGTGTAGGCCGCACCGGTGCAGTTGAGAAAATAGAGGCACGAGAGCTTGTTGCCGTTGTGAAGCGCGTCGGCGTCGGAGTTGGTCATGCTCACATCGCCGACGGACATGTTGAAACGGTATCCGTGGCCGACGTGGATCACGTGGTTGAAGCCGTTGTTGAGCGAATCAATCACGGCGACGCGATTCTCATCCACCGCTGGGGGGAAAAGCTCCTCGGTCTCGTACATGCGCACGACATTGAGCCCCGGGCCCTGCAGGTACGAAGTGTAGATGGGGGTGTTGATGAGATCGGCGCCGTTGAGCGTGATCGGTGCCGGCGGGGTCCACGGCATCGGGAACAGCACTTCGCCGAGCAGCAGAACGCGCTTGGCGTAGCTCATGTTCGTCGGCGTTTCGTACGTGATGATCTTGTTGATCATCATCGCCGCTTCGGCCGCGGAGTCCGACGGAAGGCGCCCCACGTAGACTTCGGCGTACAAGTCGGGATTATCGATGCCGGTGGGTGATTCCTCGCCGAACACATCGTCGTGGTCGGCGTTCCAGTCGCCGTCCAGGCACCCGAGGTACATGTCGGCAGCGAGGAATTGTCCGCCGTCGTAGAAATTGCTGAACGCGAGTCGCGGCGGTACTTCCTTGGTGTCACCGCCGACAAGCAGGTACGTGATGCCCCACTTCTGATACGCATCTTTCACAAAATTGCGGATGGTCTCCTGGATGTCGGACCCATTGCGGTAGTTCGCGGCAATCCATTCCGTGGTGCGCACAACCGTGGGGACGCCTTTGGCCGTCTTGAAATCGGCGAGCACCTGGTAGGTGGCCGCGAGCGAATCGGGAGTGACGATCACGTAATCGACAGCACTGCCCTCGAGCGAGGGAAAAGCGGTGGGCTGGAAACCGCCGCGGCGCTTCGGCACCTCGACTTCGGCGAAGGCGTAGCGCCCCGCATCCGCCGGGTTGACCACGATGCCCTGGAGCTCTTCCAGCGCGCGTGCGCGCACCTGCGGCGAACGACGCTCGAGAAGCACGGGAGCCGGTCGCGTCGACGCCGTAGTCTCGATGTGCAGCGTGAGGTGGTCGCTGGCGACAACGTCGTCGCCGCTCACACGCACCGGAAACACTGCGAAGGTTGCAATGGTGTAACCGTGCAGCGTGCCCGTGGAAAGAAAACGTGCGCGCACTGACGGAAACATGCTGCCCTCTGCCGATGCCAGCGCGGGGCCGTGGCCGGTCTTGCCGTCTTCGGTGACGATGGTGCCCGCGTGCTCGAGCCAAGCGCTGCGCGCAATCACGCGCTCGCTACCCGCGTCGACCTTGAAGGTGGCGACATCGTCGCCCTGCGGGAGCAAAACATTAACAAGGCGGTACGGCAGCACGGGCTGTCCGGGATCGGAGAGGAGCGCAAAGGCCCGATCATCGATGCGCACGGTGGTGGCACCGTTGTGCGTGCCCACCTGCACGTGATCCGCGGGCAAGTCGAAATCGAACGAGAGACTGCCGGCAACGGACGCGGAGGCCAGGCAACCCATCACCAGGAACGAACCGAGCAGAATCTTTGCAACCCGCAGCATGTGCCCCTCCAGCGGCGCGTAGCCGCCGTCACGAACCCACTACCTATTTCAACAAGAGCATCTTCCTGGTGCCGGAGAAGTGCGAGGTGGCCAGGCGATAGAAGTATATCCCGGAACCGACCGGCGTACCGGCCGCATCGCGGCCGTCCCATTCGACGCGATAACGGCCCGCCGGCTGCCGTGCGTCGACCAGGGTGCGAACGCGAGCACCCCGGACATCGTAAATCACGAGGCTGACAGGCTCTCCGCCCGTCGCTCCCGCCCCATCCGGGACCCAGTACTCGATCTTCGTCGAGGGGTTGAACGGATTGGGATAATTCTGTGCGAGGCCCGCGCGCTCGACCGGAACATAGAGGCTCGAGCTCTCGTGCACCAGCTCGCCCTTTTCGTTCGTGAGGCGGAAGGTGTAACGAGCCCCTTCGTCGAGGTCACGCTCCTGGAGACGCACGGCGCCATCGAGCCCGATGGCGATATCGGACGCCACCCGCCGGTATGACGACGCCACGCCGGCCACGACCTCGGCGCGATCCACGTTGAAGCGCGCGCCGGCTTCGAGCGGCACATTCCAGATCAGGTCGGCACGACCCGAGTGGACCGTGAAAGCAAATGTGGCGCCCCCGACAGGCGTCGGCAGCTGGGTGGTGACGTTGCCGTCGTTGTAGAGGTTGGCGTGATACTTCGCCCACGGCGCCTTGAGCGGGTTGAACATCTTCGGGAAGCCCCACACGCGCACCGTCTTGTCCCATCCCGCCGCGATCACATCCACATCGCCGTCCTTGTCGAGGTCGGCGATGACGGGCGTGGCGCGCACCGCGTCACTCATGGCGAGCGGGAATCCCGCCAGCGGCGTCCCGGTTGCGTCCCAGCCCGTGATGTACTTGTTCTCGTTGCCGAGAATCACATCGAGCACGCCGTTGTTGTCGATATCGGCGATCACGGGCGACGACTCGGTCCACGAGGTACTGGCGTACGTCACCGGCCAGCCGGGCAGATCGGTTCCGTTCCAGCGGATGGCGTAACACATGCGGTCCTTGCCCGGGATCACGCACTCCAGCTTGCCGTCGTTGTCGAGGTCACCGAGCGCGGGAGACGGTGAAAAGCCCAGGTTGTCCGGCGCCCAGCGGAACCAC
>DATEHD010000292.1:0-7833 GCA_035279765.1 Candidatus Krumholzibacteriia bacterium
TAGAACGCCACCGCTTTCTCGAGAAGGCCCAGCACGGCGATGTGGGATCCGTTGGTCGGCGCCTCCGGGAAAATCGCGTCGAGGGAGAGGAGCGGCACTCTGCGCGTATCCAGTGCGACGTACTCGCCGTACGAATCTTCGCGCCGTGTGTCGGTCTGAACCGGAAACACGTCGACGATCTGCACGCCGCGCGCGGCCATCCACACGCCATTTTTTTCCCACACCCACAGCGCCTCGGCGTGCGTGGTGGTGGGCAGCGTGAACTCGAAGCGTGCCTGGCGTCCGCCGTTGGGCTCGACCGCCAGCGTTCCGTGGTGCTCGCGGAGCGTGCGCACCACGTGGCGCAGTCCGGGATAGAAGGCAACCTGGTCGTCGTGATCGAGCTTCGAATCCGAGAGGAAATTTTCGCCGTTGTCGCGCAGGCGCCAGTGCAGAGCACCGTAGCGCTCGCTGCAATCAATCTCGATCTCGAGCCGGGGCTCGTCGCAGCGCTCGAACACATCGGCCACCATGGAGTGGAGGACCCAGTACGCCGCCGGCAGGAGAGCGGGCTCGACCTCGGCGTCCTCCGCGCGCAGCCGCACCTGGAGCTTGCGCCCGGTGCCGCGCACGAGCTCGCGCGAGAAATCGTGCAACGCCGTTTCCAGCGGTGCCACGTCGCAGCGCGGCGTAATGACTGTCTCCTCGACGGTGGCCACGATGCGATCCATGGCCTGGGCGTAGAACTCGATGGTGCCCAGTCCGCGGCGCAGGTCTTCGATAGTAATGGTGTCGGCCGTGCGCGACTGCCACGGATCGGACGTCACCGCGGCCAGCACGCGCTCGCACGCTGCCGCCAATTCGGCTGCGACACGGCCCAGGCGCTCGGGGTCGACGGTTCCTTCCGCGCGCGCGGGACGAACCGGCTCCGCGGTTTCGGACTCGCTGCGCAGAATGTCGACTTCCTCGATCATCGCGAGCACGCCTTCGGTGGGAACCGAGTTGCGTCCGGCTTCTTCACCGGAAAGCTCGTGGCATGACGCGAGCAATTCCTGTTTTTCGATCAGCTCGAATACCAGTTGTGCGATGCGGTCGTCCCAGGGGAGGCGGCGTGAGCCGTGAATAATGAGCAGCTGCTGAAATGACTCGAGCAGGCGCGCCCACTCCTCCATGCCCAGGATGCTCATGGTGCCCGCCAGCATGCGCACGCCCACCTCGCAGCGCTCCAGCACGGCCTCGGGCGCGGGGTGTCCGGCTGTACACGCCAGTAGCTCGCAGAGTGTTTCACACTGCGAGCGAACCTGGCGGGCAAACAATGTACGGCTGTCGAGAGACACCAGTTTGTTCTCCTAGGTGGTCTGCACGCAGTCGATAGCGCCCAACGCGTACAGGTCCATCGCATCCGCGTCGACATCGAGCGTTGCCGTCGCTACGGCGGCCTCTTGCAGAACCGGCTCGGGCTCGCGTGCTGGAACCGGGACCGGCGCGGGCGCTGCGGCGCGCGCAGGCGTGGGTGGCGGGCTCGTGCGCTGCGACTTCACCGTGGGACGCGGTCCGGTGAGGAACCCGTCCGGATCCGGTGCGTGCTTCGCATCGGCGCGCGCCGGCGCAGCGCCGGCCGCTTCGTCGGCATTTTCTTCCGAGAGATCCCAGCGACGCTCGTGCGTGTTGTCCACCACGAAGCGCTCGTCGGCGGCGTCGGCGCTTGCCGGCGGATCGGCAAAGAAGCGGTGCTCCTTTTCGAACCCCGGGATATCGGCAAACGAAATGTCGGCACTGGTGTCGCTGCCAAACATATGCGCGCCGGCGCCAAGATCTTCGGTGCTCTCGCGTACGGCCGCCGATGCGGGGGCGGGCGAGGAATCCAGATCGATGGCGGCAGACGATGGCGCATTGCCCGACGTCGAACGCGATGGCGTGACGCCGATGGCGCGCTCGAGTGAGCGAACGTGCTCGTTCATGGCCACGGCGCGCTCGCCCCACAGGCGCGCGCGATTGGCCGCCTGCGCGGCCACGCCGGAGATGTCAGGGCCGGCTTTCTGGGTGCCGGCGCCGGCAAGAATCTCGCGCAGCACGGGCGTCGTCTCGCCCCAGTGACGCGCCACCGTGTTGAAGCGCGTCGCGAGTACTTTGAGCTCGTCGGCCACCTTGATGGTGTCAGCCTCGGGGCCGCCACTCGCCTGCACCGCGGATGCAATGGCGATGCGCCGGGTCTCTTCGCCGAGCATGACCAGGGCTTCCGCCACCGCATCGATACGTTTCTGTACGACGGCGGTATCCGCTTTGGGCTGGGCGGCGGATCCACCCTGGTTCTGGAGCGCCGAAACCGCCTGCTCGACTTCGCGCGCACCGTTGCCGCACGCCGCGACGTCGCCACGCAGCGCGTCGAGGGTCGTGCGCACGGAATTCTTCAATTCTTCCAGCGCGCCGGCGGACGCGTCGGCGACCGGGGCGGCCGGCGGGAGCTCCGAGAAAACCCGGCGCAACGTGCGCTCGATCTGCTTGAGCTCGGGGATGGTCAGGGCGATCTCGCGCGGAAAATTGTCGCGCCCCGCGTCGATGGCTTCGACAAGCTTGGTGCATTCGGACGCCACCGTGTCGCGGCTCACGGAATTCTGCGACGCTTGCAACGGCTGCGTGTGACGCGCGATGCGCTCGCTGCCGGGCGATTCCAGCGCGGCGGCGCGCCGCTTCACACTCATGAGGAACTCTCTCAACTCGGGATGAGACTTGAGACGATCAGCGACGTCCTCGCCCTCGAGGTCATCGATGCTCTTGATCGACTTGAGCAGCTGTTTGTACTCGACGCCGGAATCGACGTACGCCTTGTAACGCCGCACCGCGCCCGCCACCAGCACATATGACGCGACAGCGAGCAGCGACGTGATGAGGAGAAGCGGCGCCATTTCCTCGAGGAACGCGCCGAGGTGGAACGTCCATGTCGTGGGCGACAGGCCACCCACCTGAATCCAGTGCCACTTGATTGCGAAGACTCCCGTGATGAAGTAGGTCACGCCGAGCGCGGTGACGACCAGCAGCAGGGCGACGAGAAAGCCGACCTTCCACGGAGAGGTGAGCGTTGGCTTCTTGCGATCCACGATGTGCTCCTTGAGTTTGACCGGCGCACGTGCAAAGGAAACGGGGTGTCGTGCGCGGGACGCCGTCACGCAAGGAACATGCCGGGAAGGAGACTGGCACCGGCTCCCGGAAGGAAGCGGCAACTCAAACGGTGTGAAGCAAATAGAGGGACAAGACGGGCGGAAAAAATGGGCGTTGCGCGTGCAGATTGCACGCTATCAACGCCCATCACGTTGCTTTTTTGGGAATCAGCGGCCCGTGCGGAGAAGCGTCTTGTACAACGCGACCTTGCGGTCCTTGAAGAGGTCGTTGTTGGGCGTGACCGTCTTGTCGAGCGCTTCGTTGATATCGACGTCGACGACCTTGAGCGACTCGCTGCGTTCGCTTGCCTGCGCCAGCACTTCACCTTTCGGCGTGACGATCTGACTCTTGCTCGTGAAGGTGAGGGAAATATTGCCGCGCTTCTCCAGGCCGATGCGATTGGCAGTCACCGAGAAGACCTTGTTCTCCAGCGAGCGCGTGCGCATGGCGTCCTGGCACCACGGCAGAACCAGGTTCGACGGATGGCAGATCACCTGCGCGCCTTCGAGTGCGAGGATGCGCGAGACTTCGGGAAAGAACCAGTCGAAGCAGATCATCATGCCGAGGTTGCCGCCTTCTACAGGGTACGCCTTGAACGATCCCATTCCCGGCTGGAAGAAGAGCTTCTCGCGGTCGAACAGGTGTGCCTTCTGGTACACCTCGACCTTGCCCTTCGACGTGATCAGCACCGAGGAGTTGAAGTACTTCTTGTTCTTGGCCTCGGCCATGCCGAACACGAGGTTCAGCCGCTGCGCCACGGCCACCTTCTTGAGCTCGGTCGTGGTGAAGCCGGTGGTCGCATTCTCGGCGAGCTCGTGAACTTCCTCGATGTTGCGGAACAGGTAGCCGGTGTTGAAGAGCTCGGGAAGGACGACGGTGGCGTCGTTGAGGCCGACAAGCATGGACTTGGCGGCACGGACGTTGTCCTTGACGCGGCCGAACTGAGGCCGCAACTGCAGGAAACCAATTTTCACACGGTACCCCCTGGTACGATCGCAGGGCGCCCCCCGGGGGCACGCGCCCAGGGCGCGATCGATGCGCGCATCCGGCTCAAAATACGAAATTTAGCGGGGCGGGCGCCGGTCGCGCATGGCCCGATTATACGTCAATTTCCGGATGGACCGAAGCAGAATCCCGGCGCCATAAGGGCTTACGGCGGTGCCCACAATAAGTGTCAATAGGACAATCCCTTCACCTGCGCAAACCCCTATCAGACGTTATCTTTCGGTTGTGGCTGGGAAATTGTCCCTGCTCGATCCGATCTGCCGCTACCTCAACGGATTCTGACAGGGGGCTGGGACCCGGAAGCGTAGTTCCTGCTAACACGGGGCTTTCGTCGGTCCAGGGACAATCTTCCAGCCACAACCCGTGGCATGGCCTTTGCAGATCGGGAAGATGGCCGCACAGCGGCCCCATCGACCGGATTCGCGTTTGCAACAACAGGAGTTACGGCAGCACGATGGAAGGCGGAAACCATATCACCCTGGGCCCGGGGGGCACGCGTGAAGTCGAACCGACGTTCTTCTTCATGATGAATTGCCTTCTCTACAGCCGCCTCGAATCCGGCAATCCGTCCAACCAGACCTACTACGACGAGGACGTCAACGTCTACCTGGCCAACCTGCTGACGTCCTTCATGAATCCCGAGCACCACGAGCGCACGCGCAAGTATCTCTCGCGCTACGACAGCGATCTGTTCGACAAGGTGCAGCGCTCGTCCGATGTGCGTCTGAAGTACACGATCTACAAGACCAACGCGGACTTTCTTCTCATCTCGATCGGGATCTTCCACAACGCCGACGCAGCGCGTCCCGGCGTCAAGGATGCGTTCCTGCGCGACAACGAGGAAGTGTATGTGGGCCGCGCCAAGGCGTACTACCAGTTCGCCTATTCGTACAGCCAGCACATGTTCCGCAAGGCGACGGCGATCTCGGAGGTCCTGGAGAAGCTCTCACGCGGATTCGAGCAGTACGTCCAGATCCTGAGCCACATGCGCGGCGAGTACTTCAACATCCTCGAGCGGCTCTCCACCGGCGAGGTGTATCACCTCGAGCGCTCACTCGATCGCTTCGAAAGCGGGAGAGAGCTGCGCGGGTTGCAGGATCAATTCCTGGATATGTATTCGGAGTATCTGAAGTCGAAGGATCCCGAGCTCAAGTTGAAGCTGCGGGACCTGGCGAAGCAGATTCAGAAGCTCGACGAGACGTTCCGCTTCACGATGGATCAGCCGGATCAGACGTAGGCGCCGGCGCATCCGCCGGAACCACCGCGAGCTTGGCTCCGCCCGCGTTCCTCTCCACGAATTTCGCCACCAGCTCGAAGACCTGATCCTTGGTCTCGCCGCGCGTCACCACGTGCGAGCCCGTGGGCAGGAGATGGATCTCCGTGTCGGCATGCCGTGCATGACGCCGGAGATACTTGAGCCCCTTCGACGAAAGATGCGTGTCATCGGCTGCCTGGATGGCAAGGACGGGAATGCCGATGTCGCCACCGTTTTTCTTGGTGTACTCCATCGCCTGCAGCACTTCGCCGTTCCAGCCTGCGAAATGATAGAAGAGCGTCGGCGTCACCACGCGCGCGATTTGCAGGAACCACGCCTTGATCCCCATCTTCGGATACAACGCGGGTGCCAGCAGGATCATGCCTTTGACCTGCGAGCGCTCGGCAAGCATCAAAGTCACCGCTCCGCCCAGGCTCAATCCGCACACGAATGACGACGACGAGCTGGCGGCGGAAATCTCGATCGCCACCTGCGCCTGCGACACCCAGCCCTCCCACGAGCGCGTCCTGTCGCGCGTGCCTGTCACGCCGATGCGCGGGCAATAGGCGGAGATGCCGTGCGCGTGCAGGTAGGTTCCCAGATCGCGCATCTCGGCGGGCGTGCCCGTCGATCCGTGCAGGAGCAGCACCAGCGGTGTTTCGGTGTCGTGCAGGAAAAGGAAGCTGCGATCATCGCGCGGGACATGCTGCGCCTTGTCGTATTCGAAGTGCTGGAGAAAATGCGCGCGCAACAGCTCGCGCCGCTGACGCGGCGACTCCGGCGTCTTCTTCAGCGCCTCGTTGACTTCCCAGATGGTGCGATTGATCTGTCCGTGCCAGGTCATTGGTTTCCCGCTAACTGAGGCGATAGTTGGGCGCTTCCTTGGTGATGATCACGTCGTGCGGATGGCTCTCGCGCAGCGCCGCCGCCGTCACCATCATGAAACGACTGTTGGTCTTGAGCTCGTCGAGCGTGCGCGTGCCGCAGTAGCCCAGCCCCGCGCGCAGCCCGCCGATCAGCTGAAAAATCGAATCGGCCACGCGGCCCTTGTACGGCACACGGCCTTCGATGCCTTCCGCCACCAGCTTGGCGTCCTCGGTGACGTCGTCCTGGCCGTAGCGATCCTTGCTGCCTTCCTTCATGGCTTCGATCGAGCCCATGCCGCGGTACGACTTGAAGCTCCGTCCTTCGAAGAGAACGATCTCGCCCGGCGTTTCGTCGGTGCCGGCGAACAGACTGCCAATCATCACGACATCGGCGCCGGCGGCGATCGCCTTGACGATGTCGCCGCTGAACTTGATGCCGCCGTCCGCAATGAGAGGAACGCCCGCTTTGGCGGCGACACTCGCGCAGTCCATGATGGCGGTGATCTGCGGAACCCCGGCGCCGGCCACCACGCGTGTGGTGCAGATGGCACCCGGTCCCATGCCCACCTTGATGGCGTCGACGCCGGCCTTGATGAGATCGCGCGCGGCCTGCGCCGTCGCGATGTTGCCCGCGATCACCTGCAGCGTGCGGTGACGCTTCTTCACCTTGCCGACCGTGTCGATCACGTTGGTCGTGTGGCCGTGCGCCGTGTCGATCGCAATCACATCGACGCCGGCATCGACGAGGAGGTCGACACGATGCAGCGCATCCTTCCCCACGCCCACCGCAGCGCCGACGCGAAGGCGGCCCTCGTCGTCCTTGCAGGCGCTCGGGAAGTCGAGCTTCTTCTGGATGTCCTTGACGGTGATGAGCCCGCGCAGGCGGTTCTTGGAATCGACCACGGGAAGTTTTTCGATGCGGTGCTCGTGGAGAAGGCGCTTGGCGTCCTCCATCTTGATGCCGACAGGCGCGGTCACCAGACCCTTCGAGGTCATGAGATCGCGAATGGGGATGGAGTCGTCTTCGTTGAAGCGCATGTCGCGCGCGGTCAGGATCCCGACCAGCACGCCATTCTTGTCGGTGATGGGAACGCCCGAGACACGATACTTGCGCATGAGCGCCTGGGCATCGCGCACCTTGTGGCCGGGGCTCAGGGTGAGCGGGCTCGCGATGACACCGCTCTCGCTACGCTTGACCAGGTCGACGTGCTCGGCCTGGCGCTCCGGCGTCATGTTCTTGTGGACGAACCCGAGGCCTCCCGCGCGCGCGATGGCGATGGCGAAGTTCGCCTCCGTCACCGTGTCCATGGCGGCCGACACGATGGGGATGTTGAGTCGGATTTTCTTCGTGAGGCGCGTGGAAACGTCGGTGTCGGAAGGTAGAAAAGCAGATCGGGCGGGGACGAGCAGGACGTCGTCGAATGTAATCCCCGTCCCGATAATCTTATCGGGCATCGAAACTGGCCTCCGGGTTAATCGAGGCAATTTACCACGCTTAACCACTGGGCGCAAGGCGCGCTCCCCGGCCGGGCCTCGAGATCAGTCTACGTGGACGGTGACGAACATATC
>DATEHD010000293.1:0-6185 GCA_035279765.1 Candidatus Krumholzibacteriia bacterium
CGCGTTCCAGAGCGGCCAGGCGGAAGAGGCGACGAAGGCGTTCGCCGACGTACGCACGCACATGTACGGACTCGAATTCCCGTACCATGGCGATCCGGTGCTGTTCGTGCAGTCCTACTTCTATCGCGCGGAGGCACAGCTGGCGAGCGGGCAGCGCGATGCGGCGCGCGACAACTACAACACGTTCATCCGCTACTGGGGAGATGCGGCGTGGGACCTCGATGCCATCAAGCGCGCCCGCCAGAAAGTCGAAACCCTGGGGGGAGCAGCTGCTCCAACCCAGGGTTAACGACTGACAGTTTTTCGCTGAGAGATTCCGTCGGAATCAGGGGAAAATACCTCTCTCGCGGTGAGCAGCCTCGATGCGTGAGAGCGCCAGTGTCATGGCCGCCGTGCGCGGGTCGACGTTGCGCGTCTTCATCTCCTCGATCACGTGCTCGGTGGCGGCGATCATCTTCTTCTTGAGCTCGCGGTCCACCTGCTCGAGATCCCACACCTCGCTGATCTTGTTCTGCACCCATTCGAAGTAGCTGACGGTCACACCGCCCGAGTTGGCCAGGATGTCCGGGATCACGACGGTGCCGCGATCCATCAGACGCTTCTCGGCGTCCGGCGTGGTCGGGCCGTTGGCGCCTTCCACCACGTACTTGGCCTTGATGTACTTCTCGGTTTCGACGTTCACCGTGCACTCGAGGGCGGCCGGGATGAAGATGTCCGCCTTGGTGCCGTAGAACGTGGGGTCATCCAGCTCTTTCGCCTTCGCGTAGCCTTTGACGCCGCCGGTCTTGGCGACGTGTTTGGCCAGGTCGTGCGCGTCGATGCCCTCGGGATTGCCGATGGCGCCGGTGTGATCCGACGCCGCGAGCATCTTCGAACCGCCGTCCTGCATGATGCGCGCCGCCCACGAGCCCACGTTGCCGTAGCCCTGGACGAAGAAGGTCGAGCCCGGAATCTTGAAGCCGTCGTGCCTGGCCCACACTTCGAAACAGAAGACGAGACCCTGGCCGGTCGCCTTGTCGCGACCGAGGCTGCCGCCGGAGAGGATGCTCTTGCCCGTGACCACGCCGCGCGTGGCGTTGCGGTCCGAGGCGTTGTACATGGTCATGTACGTGTCCATCATCCAGACCATCTCGCGCGGGCCGGTGCCGACGTCGGGGGCCGGGATGTCATACTCGGGGCCGATGTTGTTGCCGAGCGCGTAGGTGAAGCGGCGCGTGATGCGACGCAGCTCGCCTTCCGAGTATTCGCGCGGGTTGAGCGTGACGCCGCCTTTGGCGCCGCCCATCGGAATGCCCATGAGCGCCGACTTCCAGGTCATCCACTGCGCGAGCGCCTTGACCTCGGCCAGGTCGACGGACTGGTGAAAGCGAATCCCGCCCTTGTACGGGCCATTCGTATTGTTGTGCTGGATGCGGTAGCCGCGGAAGACCTTGATGGACCCATCGTCCATGTTGACGGGGAAATTCACCACGATCTCGTTCTGGGGCTCCGACAGTACGGCATAGACGCTGGGGTCCAGTTTCATGGCGGCAGCAGCCTTCTTGAACTGCGACGTCGCCATCTCGAACAGATTCATTCGATCACTCATAACAGCCTTTTCGGATTGAAGGGTTGGCATGATGTTGTCGCGGGCGCGGTTCAAACACCGCGATTCTGGGCGAGACTCTATCAAAAACCCCCCGGCGCCTTCAAGCGGACACGGCGCTCCTTTTTGTCGCCCCCAACGGGCCCAGCCCCCTGTGCGGCAAGCACTTGCCGGGCTTGTGCCGGGAGGAGCATTTTGAGGCCCCTCTATTTATAGTGGGAACGACAGGGGTGCCGGAACCCGCCCCCGAAACCCCGACCCTTCTTCACGTCTGGGACGCGGTCGCATGTCCCTCTTTGCTCCTGCAGCTCGCGCGGATCTCAATATGGAGATTGATACGCGCTCCTGATCCAGTGGCGCCGACGCCCGGCGTCGCCGCCACTGGACAGGTGAGTCGCTGCAGAGGGACATGGCTCCCGCTCACTGACTCGGAGCGACGCTCGCACATGCTCGCTCACGCCTTCGACAAACATTCATTCCAAACATCGGGGATTGCTTCGTTCGTGCACATCACGATCACAAGAATTGCGCGTGAGAATGCGGCGCGAGTGTGCGCGATTGAGTTGCGATAATGCGAGCTTGAGTGAGTGGGAGTGAGATCGCGAAGAGCATCATTGACCGCGCTCGCGACGACATCATGTTGTGATTTGGGGAGTGGGAGATGAGCATCATGCGTGCCTCTTGGTGTCTCAAAGAGGTCAAATTTCGCCCTCAACGAAAATTTTTTGTTGACAGGGTATCTGGGTATGCAAAAATCCGCCCTAACGGTGAAGCGGCACTTCGCTGCGACATTCGTTGAACGTTGGTTGGTCAACCCTGAAGTGCGGGTGAAGCTTCACCCGACAAAGGAAGGAAAATCAAAATGGCAGCTAAGAGGAAGGCGAAAGCCAAAGGCAAGGCCAAGAAGAAAGCCAAGAAGAAGGGCAAGAAGTAACATTCTTGCTTTGGCTGCGGCCCTTGCAGGCTGCGGTACTTTGGAGAAGGGAGACGCAAGTCTCCCTTCTCTTTTTTTGTCCCTGGGCGCACTCCGCCTGTCCGCATAGCGCCTGAGTGGCTACCTGGTCTGAGACGCGCGGGGGAACCGCGCGCGAGAAATACAATGGACTCTCGCGAAGCGAGGGTTGACACCCTCTCCCGATTCTCCTATAAGTTTCGGCGTTTAATCGGGCCGAACCATTCCAGCAGCGCAGCGGGCGCGACGCCCGCAGGAGAATCGATGGAACTCGTACCAAGGGCAATGTTCTTCACGAAGGGCATGGGCCGCCACCGCGAGCAGCTGACCAGCTTCGAGCTGGCGCTGCGCGACGCCGGCATCGCCCACGTCAACCTCGTCACCGTTTCGAGCATCTTCCCGCCCAACTGCAAGATCGTCCCCAAGCACAAGGGCGTCGAGATGCTGAAGCCGGGCCAGGTCGTGTTCTCCGTCATTGCGCGCATGGCCACCGACGAGGCCTTCCGCATGTGTGCCTGCTCCATCGGCGTCGCCATCCCGGGCGACCCCAAGAAGTACGGCTACCTCTCCGAGGTCCACAACTACGGCCAGAACGAGAAACAGGCCGGCGACTATGCCGAAGACCTGGCCGCCAGCATGCTCGCCACGACCCTCGGCATCGACCTGGACACCGACCGGGCGTGGAACCAGCGCAAGGAGCAGTGGAAGATCGGCAAGCAGATCGTGCGCACGACAAACATCACGCAGACTGCGCTCGGCAAGGAAGGCCTCTGGACCACGTGCATCGCGGCCAGCGTCTTCTGCGCGTACTAGCCGTGCGGCTCGCCACGTGAGCACCGAGCTCTCCGGTTTTCTCGAGGACAAGGACGATCCCGGGGACATTGTCCTCGCGGAGAATCGTTACGTCCTCGGACTGATTCCGTACGAAGAGACGACCACCTACGGTAAGGGTGTCGGCAAGGCACCCGAAGCCATCGTCCAGGCATCGAGCCACGTCGAGCTCTTCGACGAAGTGCTGGAAGTGGATGCCTCGCGCGCGGGGGTCCTTACCGCCCGGCCCAAGATCACCGACCTCGCATCCATTACGCGCGCGGCGAAAGAGCTGCGCGCCGCGCATCCGAAGTCGTTCCTGGGTTTCATCGGCGGCGAGCACTCCATCACACCGGCGCTGATCGAGGCGTTCAAGCGCCCCAACATGGGTATCGTCTGGATCGACGCGCACGCCGATCTTCGCACCGAATTTCACGGCCGCACCGACAACCACGCCTGCGCGGGGCGCAACAGCCTGCCTTACGGACCCATCGTGCAGGTGGGCGTGCGCACGCTGGCCGAAGAAGAGTGGTCATTCCTCAAGACGACCGACCGCGTGTCCGCGCACCGTCACTGGACCGAGCAGGCGCGCGAGGACATCATGGCGATTCCGGACGAGGTGTACCTGACGGTGGATTTCGACGGCTTTTCGCCCGAAGTGATCCGCGCGGTGGGGACACCCGAGCCGGGCGGACTCTACTGGGAACAGGTGATGGAGATCCTGGAGACGGTGTTCCGCTACAAGCAGGTGGTGGCGTTCGACGCCGTGGAGCTGTGTCCCAACGAGCACGATATGGCGTCGTCATTCACGGCGGCACGCCTGGTGTACAAGGTGCTCAACTATCACACGCGGTTCGCCACCGCACGCTAGTGGCCCTTCCCGCAGGGGACACGCAAGCTACTTCGAACGGGCCACGAAATACACGCCGAGCACGATCAACAGGATCGGAAATACCGGCTGGTTCAGCACACCGAGTGACTGCAACAGCCAGATGATTCCCACCGCCACCAGCACCAGCCCCAGCCGCGGCGAGCCCTTGGGGGCCTTGCGGGGCTCGGCGCTAAAAGCCGACTGAGCCGCAGGATCCGATGTTGTGGACGGTGCATCCGATGTGTGCGCACGGAGTCCGTCGAACTCATCTTTCAGCGTTTCTTTGCCCTTTTCGTACGCATCTTCCAACACGTGTACACCGCCGGCAACGGCGCGTGACACGCGATCAGCGGCACGATCGAGGCGCTCTTCCCACTGTTTTTGATCCATGAAAGCCATCCTAGTGCGGCCCAAATGGGACGTCAACCCGTCACTGCCCGGGACGGGGCTGTCAATTTAGTATTGACACGAATTTGGCTGGAGGCGCAACTTGATAGCGTTGGTACCAACTAGACCGGAAACATATCGTCTCCGGCGATGAAAGGAAGGAACCAATTATGGCGGCTAAGAGGAAAACAAAAGCCAAAGCCAAGAGAAAAGCCAAGCGTAAGGTTCGTCGTGCGAAACGCAAAGTCGGCGGAGTACGCCGCAAGGTTCGCCGCAAGGTCCGCCGCGCGAAGCGCAAGGTGAGACGGAAGGTCCGCCGCGTAAAGCGCAAGGTCCGTCGTAAAGTTCGTCGCAAGGTTGCGTCGAAGATGATGGAAGGCGGCATGGAGATGTAGCCCTTTCGGGCACTCTCCTGGTGTCTCGAGGAAGGAAGACCGCTGGTCTTCCTTCCTTTTTTTTGTGCTATCATGCCGCGCGCGACGTTCGTCGCATTCTCCTCTTACTCCTCCCGATTGCATTGCGCTTGTTTGCCGCCGCGCGTCCGCGCCGCGGCCGGGAGGGTCATTGTGCATACCACCGTATATTCCGGCGCCATCGTCGGCATCGAAGGGCTCGTGGTCGAGGTCGAGGCCGACATCGCGCGCGGCATTCCTGCCTTCTCCGTGGTGGGTTTGCCCAATGCCGCGGTGCGCGAGGCGCGCGAACGCGTCACCGCCGCCATCAAGAACTCGGGCTGCCATTTTCCGCTCGAGCGCATCACCTGCAATCTCGCCCCCGCCGATGTAAAAAAGGAAGGGGCGGCGCACGATCTCGCCATTGCGATCGGCATCCTGCTCGCCTCGGGCCAGGCCGACGC
The DNA here is from genome assembly GCA_035279765.1 of Candidatus Krumholzibacteriia bacterium. Classification (GTDB taxonomy): domain Bacteria; phylum Krumholzibacteriota; class Krumholzibacteriia; order WVZY01; family JAKEHA01; genus JAKEHA01. The sequence goes on from DATEHD010000293.1 coordinate 5,462, forward strand.
CACCACCGTGCGCACCCTCTTCATCGGCGAGCTGGCACTCGACGGCTCGCTCCGACGCGTGCCCGGTGTGCTGCCGATCCTGCTCCATGCGCGCTCGCGCGGATTCCAGCGCGCCGTAATCCCGTTTGCCAACCTGGAAGAAGCGCGCGTGGTGGAAGGGCTGGAGGTGATCGCCTGCGAAACGTTGCGCGCGGCCATGGTCATAAGCCTCGCGGTGCCGTCCCAACGTGCGTCATCGAACGATGAAAACGCACCGCGAAACTCGTTTGACGCCACTCTTGACGGTCGTGTCGTCGTCAAGCGAGCGGATGAACCGGCACCTTCGTTTGCTACTGCCACAGCGAGCTCTTCCCTCGACATGGCGGATGTGGTGGGGCAGGAGGCGGCGAAGCGTGCGCTCATGGTGGCCGCCGCGGGCGGACATCACGTGCTCATGGTGGGACCGCCGGGAGCGGGGAAGACTATGCTCGCGCGCCGGCTGGCCGGGATCCTCCCGCCCCTCTCACCGGCGCGGGCCATGGAGACCACCATGATCTATTCCATCGTGGGTCTCCTGCACCAGGTCACGGCGTACGGCCTCGTGACGCACGCGCCCTTTCGTGCGCCGCATCACACCGCGAGCTACGCGGGCTTGATCGGCGGCAATGCGGTCCCCCGTCCCGGTGAGATCACACTCGCGCACAACGAGGTGCTCTTCCTGGACGAGCTGCCCGAGTTCCCGCGT
>DATEHD010000294.1:0-9459 GCA_035279765.1 Candidatus Krumholzibacteriia bacterium
CGGATTCGTTCGACGCGGAGAACGGCCGCGCCGATCTCGGCTTTGCCGTGATCAACGATCCGCATCCGCACAAAATGCTCACGATGGAAGAAGCCTTCATGTATTCGAGCAACATCGTGATGGCGAAGGCGTCGGCGTATCTGCAAAACGGCGATCTCTACGGCTACGCCAAGCTCTTCGGCTTCGGCGCAAAGACGGGTGTGGGGCTGCCGGGCGAGTCGGCGGGGCTGGTGCCGCCGATCGAGCACTGGTCGGCGCGCACGCGCGCGACCATGGCGTTCGGACAGGAAGTGGCGGTGACGCCGCTGCAGCTCCTGAACGCGTACGCCACCATCGCCAACGGCGGCGTGATGATGATGCCGCGTCTCGTGAAGGCCGTCGCTGATCCGCGCACGGGCGACGTCATGGAATCGCAACCGGTGGTGGTGCGGCGCGTGGTGTCGGAAGAGACCGCGCGCACGCTGCGCGAGTTCTGTCTGCAGGTCGTGGAGAAGGGAACCGCGCAGGCGGCCAAGGTCGAGTTCATGCACGTGGCCGGCAAGACCGGCACGGCGCAGAAAGCGGGACGCCGCGGGTATCTCGCCAACAAGTACGTCTCCAGTTTTGTCGGATTTGCGCCCTACGAGGCGCCGCGCATCGCATGCCTGGTGATGATCGACGAGCCGCGCTGGTCGGATCGTTTCGGCGGCGACTCGGCTGCGCCCGCCTTCGGCCGCATCTGTGAAAGTCTCGCCAGCTCCACGCCCATCTTCGATGGCGTGCTCTCGGTGGAGACGGTGCGTGCCGAGAACACGCACGCCGGCCGAATGTTCGCACCCAACTTCCTGCGCATGGAGCGTGCGATGGCCCTCGAGACCGCACGGCGCACGGGAACCAACGTGCTGTGCGATGGCGACGCAGGGCGCGTGGTAGCGCAGGCCCCCGCGCCCGGTGCCAAGATGAACAAGAACGACGTGATTCGCCTGGTCGTTTCCAATGGCGCGCGCGCTGATTTCTATCTGAACCAGCGCCTGCGCGAAGGATACCGCGCGGCGAACCCGACGAATCAGAACGATGGGAAAGACAACGAAACCGAAGGTGTCACCGTGGGCGTGAAGGATGCGCGGCTCAACCCCGCGCTGGCCGCAGTGAGCGCGCGCCCGGCACACAACCGGTGAACGGAATGATGACGACGGAACGCAATACGGTCACGCTGCAATCGCTCATCGACGCGCTCGGAGCGCTCGTCGTGACTCCGCTCGACGGCGCGGTACGCGACGTGCCGGTCACCGGTGTCACGGTGGATTCGCGCGCTGTCGAAGGTGGCGAGCTCTTTGTCGCGGTGCGCGGCACGGCGGTGGATGGACACAAGTTCGTTCGCGATGCCGTCGAGCGTGGCGCCGCCGCCGTGGTGATCGTTGAAGCAGAGGCCGCACGCACGCCGGTGCTCGGTGTGCCGTTCGTCGTCGTCAAAGACTCATCCAAGGCGCTGGCGCTTGTCGCCGCACGCTTCTACGGAAATCCGGCCGATGCACTCCGCCTCTGCGGCGTCACCGGCACCAACGGCAAGACATCGACGACGCACCTGGTGCGCGCGATTCTTGGCGCAGAAGGAATGAAGACAGGTCTCATCGGCACGCTGGGCCATGGTATCGGCACGCTGGTGAAAGACCCGCACACCACTCCCGACGCCGTCACGCTGCACGCGTGGTTGCGCCGGATGCTTGATGAAGGGTGTGTCGGGGTGGTCATGGAGGTCAGCTCGCATGCCGTGCGGCAACATCGAGTATGGGGGCTAGACTTTGAGGTTGGGATGCTAACGAATGTCACTCATGACCACCTCGACTACCATTCAAGCATGGAGGACTACAAAGCGGCGAAAGCGGAGTTCTGCTATTCGCTGAACGCGGCCGGACGCAAGAAAGCGGACGGTACGCTTGTGTACTGGAGCGACGATCCCAACGCGCGCGAAATCGGTTCGCGCTTCACGGGACGCCGGATTGCAGTCGGCACGACGAATGATGCCGACTGGCGCGTGCACCATGTCGAGGTCTCTCTCGACGGCACGCGTTTCTCCCTCGAGCTCCCCGATGGCGAACGCGCCGACGTGGCTATGAAGCTGCGCGGCGCGTTCGTCCCCGCCAATGCGGCGCTGGCTGCTGCCGGTGCCCACGCCATGGGTGCCTCGCTCGCCTCGGTGCGCGCGGGGCTGGAGGCGGTGGATCGCGTGCCCGGTCGCTTCGAAGCGCTGGGGGGCGGCGACCGCCCCGTTGTCATCATCGATTACGCGCACACGCCGGACGGTTTCGAGCGCGTGCTGGGCACGTGCCGATCGCTCCATCCGAAGCGCATCATTACGGTCTTCGGCTGCGGCGGCGATCGCGACAAGACCAAGCGTCCGATCATGGGAGAGCTCGCGCAGCGCATGAGCACGCGCGTCTATCTCACCACCGACAACCCGCGCAGCGAACGTGTCGAAGACATCATCGCCGACATCCGGCGCGGCATGCAGGATCAGAACGTTGTGGTCGAGCTCGACCGCGAACGCGCCATCCGTGCCGCCATCAACGAGAGCAAACCCGGCGACCTGGTCGCGCTGCTCGGCAAGGGACACGAAGACTACCAGATCATTGGCGCCGGGAAACTTCCGTGGAGCGACCGGCGCGCGGCCGAGGAGGGGCTATCGCAATGGAGATCGCAGTGAGCGTGCGCACGCTGACATGGGTTCGCGACGCGCTGGCCGCGGCTGGCGAGCTCGTGCGCGCGGAATTGCGCGGCGCCGACGCGACCCTGTGGTCGGGCGCCGTCATCGACAGCCGCGGCGAATGCTCCGGCAAGCTGTTCTTTGCGCTTCCCGGTGAACAGACCGACGGGCACCACTTCGTCTCGAACGCGTTTCGTGCCGGATGCGTGGCGCTCGTGGTGTCGGATCCTGCATCCGTCAAGGACGAGAAGACGGCGCCGCATTTTGTCGTGGCCGACACGCGCCGCGCGCTGACATCCCTGGCGCGCGCCTATCGCGCGCACCTGTCCGCGCACGTGGTCGCCATCACCGGCAGCAGCGGGAAGACCACCACCAAGGAATACACACGCGCCGTTTTGAAGACGATGTATCGCGTACACGCCAACCCCGGCAATCTGAACAGCCTGGCGGGCGTGCCGCTCACCATTCTCGGCGCGGATGAAGACAGCGAATACCTGGTGTGCGAGGTCGGCGCCAATCAGCGCGGCGAGATCGACGTGCTTGCCGATCTTCTGCGTCCCGACATCGCGGTCATTACCAATATCGGCGACGCGCACGTGGGCTATTTCGGCTCGCGCGACGCCATCGCGTCGGAAAAGGGAATGCTGCTGCGCCACTTCGCAAACGGCGGGCACGCGGTTCTTCCGCGCGACGACTCTTACTTCGAGCGCCTGAACGCCATCGTGCAGGGAAAGGTGTCGAGTTTCGGGCGCTCGCAGGGAGCCGACTTTCGACTGGGCGACATTGCGTTCGTCGCAGGCCGGCTCACATTTTCCGTCAACGACGAGCCGCTCGCGCTGGCCGCCGTGGGCGAGTACAACGCGATGAACGCGTGCGCCGCGTTCGCCGTGGGCGAGATCTGCGGCGTGAGCGCCGCGCGCATGCGGACCGCGTTCGCCGCGGTGCAGGCGACACCCGGGCGTGGTCGCGTCGACACCGTGGCCGGCGTCACCGTGATCGACGAGTCGTACAACGCGAGCCCGAGCAGCATGCGCAAATCGATTGCGATGCTTGGGTGCCTCGCCACGCCGGGACGGCGCATTGCGGTGCTCGGCGACATGCGGGAGCTGGGCAGCCAGTCCGACGAGCTGCACCGCGCGGTGGGCGCCGAAGCCGGCGAGCGCAATATCGACAAGGTCTACTGGCTGGGTGAGGCCGGATCGATTGTGCGCGACGCCGCGCGCGCCATGCGGCCCAGCATCGCGATCGATCTGCACACCGCAATGCCCGCGCTCATTGCCGCCGTTACGAAAGACGTGCGCGACGGCGACATCGTGCTCGTGAAAGCATCGCGCGGCACGCGGCTGGATGAATTCGTGGCCGGTCTGTTGAAGTCGTTGTACGCGCGCGGCTGAGCGCCAAGGAGCCATAACGCATGCTGTATCACCTGCTGTATCCGCTGCACACCGAGATCTCGGTGTTCAACGTTTTCCGGTACATCACGTTCCGCTCTGCGTACGCGATGGTGACGGCGCTCCTCATTTCATTCCTGCTGGGGCCGGCCTTCATCCGCATGCTGCGCCGCATCCAGATGTTCCAGGTGATCCGCGAAGAAGGACCGAAAACGCACCAGGCCAAGCAGGGAACGCCCACCATGGGCGGCCTCCTGATTCTCACCGCGATCCTGGTGCCGTCGCTCTTGTGGTGCAACCTCACCAACCGCTACGTGCAGATCGCACTCATCTCCACGGTGTGGACGGGTGCCATCGGTTTCATCGACGACTACCTGCGCGTGGTGAAGCGGCGCCCCAAGGGACTCGTCGGCCGCTACAAGCTTGTGGGCCAGATGACGCTCGGCCTCGGCCTCGGCGCCTATCTCTATTTCAATCCGCTCGCGCACGGCGCCGGCACGCTGACAAGCATTCCGTTCGCGAAAGGATTGTTCATCAACTTTGGTCCGCTGTTCGTGCTGCTGGTGGCGCTGGTGGTCACGGGTACCAGCAACGCAGTCAACCTCTCCGACGGTATCGACGGCCTCGCCATCGGACTTTCGGCGTTCAGTTTTCTCGCCTTTGCGGGGCTTTCATACCTGTCCGGACACCGCGGCTTTTCCGATTACCTGAACATCATGTACCTCGAGGGCAGCGGCGAGCTCGCCGTGTTCTGTATGTCCGTGGTCGGCGCCTCGCTCGGGTTCCTCTGGTACAACGCGCACCCCGCGCAGGTCTTCATGGGCGACACCGGCTCGCTGGCGCTGGGCGGAACGCTTGGCGTGGTCGCGGTGCTGCTCAAGCGCGAACTGCTGCTCGTCATCATCGGCGGACTGTTCGTCGCCGAAGCCTTGAGCGTGATGATCCAGGTTTCGTCATTCAAGCTGACACGGCGGCGCGTGTTCAAAATGGCGCCGCTTCACCATCACTTCGAGCTCTCGGGCTGGCACGAGAACCAGGTTGTCGTCCGCTTCTGGATCGTGGGCGCGCTCCTCGTGCTGCTCAGCCTGAGCACACTCAAGCTGCAATAGAAAGATGAAGAAGCCGTTCGCGCAATATCGCCGCTTCTTCGTGCTCGGCATGGCACGAAGCGGAGTTGCCGCGAGCGGCTTGCTTGCCCACGACGGCCGCGTGGTTTCGGTATTCGACGACGATCCGCTCGCCCTGGGAAGATTTCCTGCTTCCGACGTGGCACGTCAGTTCGGTGATCGCATCGCAGTCGCGTCGCCAGAGGGAGCCACCGAGGCCATGGTGCACAGCGATTGCGTCGTGGTCAGTCCGGGTGTCCCGCTGGATCACGAGCTTGTTCGTTCCGCGCTGTCGCGCGGCATCCCCGTGATCGGCGAAATCGAAGTGGCATACCACTTCACACATGCGCGCATCGTGGGCGTCACCGGTACCAACGGCAAATCCACCACGGTGGGCGTGATCGGCGACATCTTGCAGGCGGCTGGCATCGATACCGTCGTGGCGGGGAACATCGGCACGCCCGTGTGCGACGTGCTGCGCGAGCGCGATCCGCATACGCTGGTGCTCGAGATCTCGAGCTTCCAGCTCGACACCACCGACGAGTTCCGCGTCGACGTGGCCGCACTGCTCAACGTCACGCCCGATCATCTCGATCGCTACCACCACTCATTCGATGAGTATGCGGCGTCGAAGGCGCGCATTCTGCGTCACGCCACCGACAACACCTTCTACGTCTACAACCGCGAAGACGCGGCGGCGAATGCGCTGGCGCCGGAGACGCCGGCGCGCGGCATTGCATTCAGCTCGGAGCGGACGCTGGAAGACGGGGTGTTCTTCGACGACGAGTTCATCGTGCGCGCACGGGAAGGCAGGCGCGAGCGGGTGATCCAGCGCGGTGAATTCATCCCGGTCGGCGTACACAATCTCGAGAATGCACTCGCTTCCGTCGCCGTGGCGAGCGCGCTGGATGTCTCTCTCGACGCCATGCGCAACGCGTTGCGCGCGTACCGTCCACTCCCGCATCGCATGGAGCTGGTGCGGGTGTTGAACGGCGTCACCTACGTGAATGATTCCAAGGCAACCAACGTCGATGCCACGGTGAAGAGCCTGGTCAGCATCGAGGGGCATTCGATTCTGATTCTCGGCGGCCGTGACAAGGAGGGCGACTTTTCGGCGCTGCTTCCGCATCTGCGCGAGGTGCGCCGCGCCGTGTTGATCGGCGAAGCCAGACCTGTCATCCGCCGCGCGCTTGCGGGCCATGTCGAGATGACGGACGCGCGCGATATGGAAGACGCCGTGCGCATCGGGCGTGAAGCGGCACATCCCGGAGACACCGTGCTGCTCGCGCCCGCGTGCGCCAGCTTCGACATGTTCAAGAACTACCAGGAGCGCGGGGAAGTGTTCCGCGCCTGTGTGAACCACCTCTAGCGGAAGGACGCAACGTGCAGGATACACACAACCCCGCCGTCGCCGCCGTGGATGAAACGCCCGGCCAGCGCCTGCTCCACTTGAAGGTGGACCGGCGCATCCTCGTCATCACGCTCTCGCTGATGGCGATCGGAATCAGCCTGGTGCTCTCGTCGAGCTCGTTCTTCGCCGGAGGCAAGTTCGGCGATCAGTTTGCCCTGATGCGCAACCACGCCGTGCGCTCGTTGATCGCGCTGGTGGTCATGTTCGTTGCGTCGCGCATCGACTACCGCGTGTACCGTCGCGCGGCGCCGGCGCTGCTCGTGCTTTCGGTGCTCATGATGGTGGCACTGTTTTTTCTCGGCGTCAGCATCCGCGACACACGGCGCTGGATGATTCTGCCTCTCATCAACACCACACTGCAGCCCTCGGAAGTCGCGCGCACGGCGCTGGTGTTCTTTCTGGCGTACTGGATGACGCGCACGGGCAAGGACATTGCCAAGTTCAAGACTGGTTTCCTGCCCGCCGCGGGCGCCATTGCGCTGGTGGCGGGAATCTGCGCGGCGCTCCCCAACTTCGGCACCGCCAGCGCCACCGTCGTCATCTCGCTGGCCATGATCTACGTGGGTGGCGCGCGCCTCCTGCATATCGGCGCCTTTCTCGGCGCCGGCATTGCGCTGTTCGTGGTGGAAGTGCTGCGGCACGAATACGTGCGCGACCGCATCCTCACCTTCCTGGGTCTCCATCACGGAACCGCGGCGCTCAACTGGCAGGTAGACCAGTCGCTGATTGCGCTGGGTTCGGGCGGACTCCTGGGCCGCGGCTTCGGTCACAGCGAGCAGAAGCTCTCCTGGCTTCCCGACTCGTATACCGATTTCATTTTCTCCATTGTCGGCGAGGAGGGCGGCCTGCTCCTGGCGCTCGCCGTCAGCGGTGCATTTCTGTTCCTGGCGCTGCGCGGCTTGAAGATTGCGCATGATTGCAGCGACCGCTTCGGACAGTTGCTGGGTGTCGGCATCACGGCGTCGGTGTTCGTGTATGCGGCGCTCAACATGTACGTCGCGACCGGGTTGTTCCCGGTCACCGGGCTGCCCTTGCCGTTTTTGAGCTATGGCGGTTCGGCCATGCTCGTCAATGCATTCGCGGTGGGCGTGATGCTGAATCTTTCGCGCAAGCTGTCGGGCACCCGCCGCCGTGGGTACGTCACGTGGGAAGGACGCCTGCCGGTGGCGGCGCGATAAGGACAAGGCATGGGTGACACTCTGCGCATCATGGTGGCGGGCGGCGGCACGGGCGGCCACGTCTACCCGGGCATCGCGATCGTGGAAGCGATCGCGGAGACGTCGGGCGTCGAAGCGTTGTTCATCGGTGCGCAGGGCGGTGTCGAGCAGGGAATTTTCGAGCGCGCGGCGCTGGCGCACTCGCTCCTCCCGGGTTACGGCCTGCGCCGCGCGTCTCTCTCCCGCAAGCTGGCCGCTCCTTTCAATATTGCCGCGGGTGTGCTGCGCGCGTCGAAGCTCCTGCACGCCTTTCGTCCCGACGTGGTGCTGGGCACGGGCGGGTTCGCCAGTGCCACCGTCGTCATGGCCTCCGTGCTGGCACGCGTGCCGCGCGTGCTGCAGGAACAGAACAGCGTGCCGGGACTTGTCAACCGGCGCCTCGCGCGCTACGCCGACCTCATGCTCCTGGGTTACGAGGAGTCGCGCGCATGGCTTCCGGAGCGGGTGGCCACGCGCGTGGTGGGAAATCCGATCCGTCGCCTGCCCCGAACCACGCGCGAAGAGGCCGCGCGATTCTTCGGACTGGACGCATCGCGTCCGGTCGTGCTTGTGATCGGTGGCAGCCGCGGTGCGCACTCGCTCAACATCGCCGGTGCGGATGCGGCGGCAAGGCTGGCGCGCTCGAACCACGTGCAATTTGTCATTTTGGCCGGGCGCGCTGACAGAAAAGAGGCAGAAGCCCGCGTCGGAGATGCGGCGGGCGTTCGCGTTCTCGAATACCTCGATGAGGTGCACATGGCTTATTCGCTCGCCGACATCGCTGTCGCGCGCTCGGGCGCGTCGTCGTGCTTCGAACTGGCGCTCTTCGGCGTGCCGGCGGTGTTTGTTCCGTATCCGTTCGCGGCGGACGATCACCAGGAGAAAAACGCGTCGCCGCTCGTTCAAGCAGGTGCTGCACTCGTCATCGGCGATGCGGAATTGACCGGCGAGAATCTGGCGAGTGTGTTGGTATCGCTTCTCGACGATCCGGCGCGACGGAACGCAATGTCGGCGGCCATGCATGCGTGGTCGAAACCGAATGCCGCCGCTGACGCGGCGGGCGCGATCCTCGAGATCGCTAAAAAAAAAGAGCGCGGGGCAGTAGCGCCGCTCCGACAGGCAGCATAGCAAAGGGCTGAACGTGGTCTTTCTCGGATCAACCAGGCGAATTCATTTTGTCGGTGTCGGCGGCATCGGTATGAGCGGCATCGCCGAGGTGTTGCTCAATCTCGGTTTCAACGTGAGCGGCTCCGACATGAAGGCGTCCGACATCACCGTACGTCTGTCGGAGATGGGCGCGGCGATCTGGCAGGGCCACGAAGGCCGTCACGTCGCGGGAGCGGATGTGGTCGTGTACTCGAGCGCTGTCAAACCCGACAATCCCGAGATCATCGAGGCCAAGAAGCAGGGTATTCCCATCATCCCGCGCGGCGAGATGCTGGCCGAGCTCCTGCGCCTGAAGTATGCGGTGACGGTGGCGGGTGCGCACGGGAAGACCTCCACCACCTCGCTCATCGCATCGGTGATGGCGCAGGGCGGGCTCGATCCCACCGTGATCGTGGGCGGCAAGGTGCGCGCGCTCTCCAGCAACGCGCGCCTGGGCAGCAGCCGTTACGTCGTCGCCGAGGCCGACGAGAGCGACGGGCAGTTCGTGAACCTGCCGTCGTCGGTG
>DATEHD010000295.1:0-16208 GCA_035279765.1 Candidatus Krumholzibacteriia bacterium
CAAACTCGTGGCCGCCCCCATGGCCGCCCTTGCCGTGTGCGACCTGTTGCGGCTGGGCCACCTGGCGCTCCATTTGCGGCGCACGGTTGTTGGAGTGCCCCACGTCTTTCTGACGCGGCTGCATTCCACGCGCTTCCACAAGCGGATTGGGCTGTGCGTTCTTGTACGAGCGCTGTGAGCCCTGGTTGTAGGTCCGCGCATCGCGCGCCTGCGGCTGCATGCCACGCCCCTGCACGAACGGATTGGGCTGCGCGTTCTTGTACGTCCGCCCATCGCGCGTCTGCGGCTGCGAGTACGGGCGCGAGTTGCGCACGTACGGCTGCTGCGAATCACGCGTGAACGACTTCGACTTCGCAAACGTCTGCGAACGTGAACCGTTGAAATTGCCGCCACGCGCGAAGGTGGTGTTCTTGAACGCCACCGTCGACTGGCGCACCGGCGCATGCGTGTAGTGCTGCACGTAGTAGCGATCCGGCGACTTGTAGGCCACGCGCGGCGTGTAGACGTTCCGGTAGGACGTCACGCAGTAGCGCGCAGGATACGGATCGCAGAAATGATTCGCGCCGATCGTGAACCAGATGTTGAATCCGGCCGTCGTGAACGGACGCGGGCACGCATAGCCCGGAGGCGTCATTGGCGCCCAGCAGACGTAGTTGTCGTAGTACGCCCACTGCACGCGGCACGCCGACCAGTCGTAGCCCGGAACCCAGACCCAGCCGAGCTGTGCGTCGCAGTCCCAGTAACCGTAGTGATACGTGGCCCAGCCGAACGGCTCATACGAGACCCACGTCCAGCCATACGACGTCCATACCCAGCGGCCGGCGCTGTAAGGACGAAAATCCGCGGCGGCGTAAGGACGCCAGACCCAACCAAAATTTGCCGTCATGAACCAACGGCCGTCGTTCCCGAGCGATGCAAACATGCCCACGTTGATATCGGGATGGCTGTAGCCGCGGCTGTCGTCACCGTACTGCTGATCATCGTTGTACCGCTGATCATTCGGCGGACCGAGCAGCTCTTCGTCATAGCCGGAATAGGGTGCTTGCGTATCGTACTGCGCTGAGCCCTGTTCATCCGGCGGAGCACTGTCGCGATACTGAGCCTGGCTCGAAACCGCTCCGAAGAGCGTCACGAGTGCGGCAAGGGCGAGTGTGCGAACCATGGTTCTCACCGTCTTCCAAGGGGTGGTTATCAAACTTCCCGGCGGGGTCCGGGTTCCAAACAGGGGGCGATTACTCAGAGGTAACACAGGGGGGCGTTGTCTAATTCAAAGATAGCATGGGCCCGTGGCTACAGTTAGCCACCTTTTCCCTTCTTGGTCGTCGTCGAGTCCTTCGATTTCGCATGGTCCTTGTGCTCCTGCGCTTTCTGGGACTTGTACTTCGTCTCCGTCTTGGCCGGAGGCTGCGAGCTCGAGCCCTTCGACTTCGAAGGCTGCTGCGGGCCCTGCTGCACGGGACCGGCGCTGGGCGGCGGCGGAACCGGATCGCCGGGGCCCGTATACGGGCTGCCGGGCGTCAACTGAACAGGTGCCGGCGAGCTCATGGGCGTCGACTTGATCGGCACCGTCCGGTATTCCGCGATGATGTTCTGCTGATCGGGCGGATATTTCACGCGCGCAAATTCGCGGTCGTGTACCACGCGACGGTCGAGCTGCACATCCACCTGCGGAAACAGTCCTGAACCCTTTCGTTCGACATCCGCAAGTGCCGGCTTGTTGCGGGTGATATCACCATCGCCGGACGCCGGCTTGAACTTCGGTGCCACACGATTGGACGCGACGTCCTGCTGCTTGAACTTGCGTACCGGCACGAACACCCACGGCTTCTGATCGTCCCAGGGATCCTTGAAAGCAGCGCCCGGCGGGGCTTCCGGCGCCCAGCCGACGTAATCGCCGTATTCGATCCAGTCACACTGCACGGGTGACCACGTGTAATCCGGGATCCAGACCCAGCCCAGCGTGAAATCGTTGTACCAGTATCCGTAGTGCGACGTGGCCCAGCCCCACGGGTCATAGTCGACCCACATCCAGCCGTATTGAGTCCAGATCCAGTGGCCGTGCGTGAAGGGCTGCCAGTCCATCACGACACTCGGTCGCCAGACCCAGCCGTAAGGGTCGCGCTGATACCACTGTCCGTAATAATCGAGGTCGTGGAACATGCCGATGTCCATCGAATCGGAATCGGCAGAGGTGGAATCGGGCTGCTGCTGTACGTTGGCAGTCGCCGCGGGCTGCTCCCTGGGTTGAGGCTCTCCCATCAGCGCGCGGTCGTAGTGCGAACATCCTGCCGTCAAAAACAGGGCGGCGAGAATTATTGTGTGCAGCGTATTCCTCATCAAGGTATCGGTCCCTTCTGCGGACCGGCGAGACCCTCCCGGTGAATCGTAGGAATGTTAGCCAGGGCACGCAACGTGCAAGACACAGGCCTGGGACTGGATGGACGTCCGTAGGGGCCTTGCTCGAGCGTTAATTTTCATCCCGGCCCTTTGCTATTCGACAAGCGTTAACTATAATTGTTGCACGCGAGTTCACACATGCGCATGCGTCAAATCTCAGCACTTTTCGTAGGGATCATGGTCCTTGCCACCCTATCCCAAATTCCCGTCCGTGCCCAGATGTTGAAGGGCGACCCGGCCGAGGAATTCGGGGTTCGAATTGGCCGCGTCAAGTACGGCGGAGGCGGTAACTGGTATAACGATCCCTCATCCATCCCCAACCTGGCCACCGAGCTCGAGCGCCGCGTGGGAATCCCGACCAACAAGGAAGAAAAGGTCGTGGCGCTGACGGACGAAAACCTCCGGGCCTTCCCCTTTATCTACATCACGGGCAACGGCACCATCCGCCTCACGCCCGAGGAGCGCGACAACCTGCGCGCATACCTGGAGGACGGCGGCTTTCTCTTTATCAACGATAGTTACGGCATGGACGGGGCGGTGCGCGCGATGGTGAAGGACCTGTTCCCCGACCATCCGCTCGAGGAGCTGTCCAACGATCACCCCGTGTTCCACAGCTTCTACGACCTGCCCGGGCTTCCCAAGATTCACGAACACGACGGCAAGACGCCGCAGGCGTTCGGAGTCACCATCGATGGGCGCCTGGTGCTGTTTTACGATTACGAATCCGACATCGGCGACGGCCTCGCCGATCCTGACGTTCACCATGATCCACCCGCGAAGCGCGAACAGGCCATGAAGATGGCGATCAATCTCATGGTCTATGCCATGACACGCTTCGTGATTTCGTGACGGGAAACGCATGACCCAGACGCCGCATCACGACAACGACGCGCTGCGCAGTTACCTGCGCGCGATTCTGCTCCGCGCCGCCGCGCTCAAAGCGGGCTCGGGGCTGGTGTCGTTCCTCGCGGCCATGTCGTGGGTGATGCTCGCGGTGGTGGCGTGGACCGCCATCGTGCACGCACCGCAGCTCGCGCTCGCCACGTGGGTGGCGCGCATCACCATCGCCGTCGCGGTGGGATTGTTCGGCTGGTTGATCGTGTGGCCGCTGGTGCGACTGCCGCGGCTGAACCAGCTCGCGGCCGAGATCGAAAAGCGCCAGGACTTGAAAGAAATGGTGCGCGCGGGATTCGAGTTCAGCCGCGACGACACCGCATCGCAGCGCTACTCACCCGAGCTCGTGCGCGAAGTCATCCGCCAGGCGGTGCAGAAGCTCTCCGGTCTCCAGGTGCGCTCGATCTTTCTCGATCGCCGGCATCTGAAGCTGATCCCGTTTGCCGCCGCGGGACTCCTGGTGCTGCTCGGCGTGGCGCTGTTCAATCCTGACATCGTGGCGCAGGCGGGCCGTCGCGTGGTGACACCGCGTGAGGTGGCCGCTCTGCCGCACGTGCCCAATTTGCTCGCGCGTCCCGGCAATGTCACCGTGCTGGCGGGCTCCGATGTGACCGTGAGCGGTCTCGACCTGGGTCGCAGCGGCATGCCCCTCAACGTATCGTTCAATCTATCCGGCAATTTCTGGAAAACCGAGCCGGCCATGCTTGTGCACGGCGCTGTGAGCGGTCCGGATGCGTTCGATCATCACGACTACACTTTCAAGGATATCCGCAACACCACGTCGTATTACTTCGAAGCCGACGGCCACAAGAGCGAGAAGTACACCATCACCGTGGTGCACGAGCCGATTCTCACCGACGTGCGCGTGACGCTGACGCCGCCCGCGTACACGGGCGAAGCGCCCACGACGCTCACCGAGAACGCCGGCAACGTGCAGGCGCTCGAGGGCACCAAGGTGCGCGTGCAGGGCCGCAGCAACAACCCGCTCAAGAACGCGTTCGTGCAATTCGACGAGAAGCCGAAGCAGCCGGTCGAGCACACGGGCCGCGACCTCGCCTTTGATTTCACAGCGCTCGCGGACGGGCACTACAAGGTGCTGCTGGAGGATTCGCTGGGCTTCGCGGCGAAGAATCCGCTCGCGTATTCGATCGAAGTGTTCCAGGACCATCCGCCGACTGTCGACGTGCTCGAGCCCGGCAAGGACACCGACATGCCGCGCACGCAGGAGATCGATCTCGGCTTCGTGGCCGCGGACGACTACGGTGTTGCGCGCGCGTCGCTCCATTATCGTAAGAACGCCGAAGGCGATTTCCAGTCGAAGCCGGTGCCGATGGGCGAGCAGAAGAGCAGGAAAGAAGTGGCCGTCGCGTATCACTGGAACATTTCCGGCGAGACGTTCTTCCCCGGCAACACCATCGAGTACTACATCGAAGTGGCCGACAACAACATCGTGACCGGTCCCGGCATCGCGCGCAGCAAAACCTATCGCATCACCATGCCGACCATCGGCCAGCTCTACGACACCGCCCGCGAAGAAGAGCAGCACCGCGATGAGGCGATGAAAAACGCCATCACCGACAGCAAGGATCTCAGCCAACAGCTCGACAAGCTCTCACGCGAGTACGTGAAGACCGAGAAGATGGACTGGTCGCAGAAGAAGGAATTCGACAAGGCGATGGAGACGCAGCAGGCCGTGCAGCAGAAGATCGAAGATGCGAAGAAGTCGCTCGACGACACGCTGCAGAAGCTCTCCGAGAACGAGATGACCAGCCAGCAGATCGGCGAGAAGATGGAGGAGATCCGCAACCTGATGGAGCAGATCAACTCCGACGAGCTCAAGAAATACATGGAGCAGCTCAAGCAGGCCATGGACAAGATGTCGCCCGAGGAAATGAAGCAGGCGCTGGAGAATCTCAAGATCAACACCGACGAGATGCTCAAGAACCTGGAGCGCACCGCCAACCTGCTCAAAGAGATGCAAAAGCAGCAGCAGATGGAAGAGCTCGTGCGCAAGAGCCAGGACCTGATGAACAAGCAGAGTGATCTGAACGAGCAGACGGAGAAGACGTCGTCCAAAGACAGCGACAAGATGAACGAGCTGGCCAAGAAGCAGCAGGAGCTCGCCAAGCAGGCGCAGGAGATGAAGGACGCCACCGACAAGCTGTCGAAGGACATGGACGACAAGGACGCGCAAAGTCAGCTCCAGCAGATGTCGCAGGAGATGCAGTCCAAGGAAGGTCCGCAGCAGGACATGCAGAGCGCGTCGCAGAATCTCTCGCAGCAGCAGATGAGCAAGGCGCAGCAGGACCAGCAGGAAGCACTGCGCAAGATGACGGGTCTGTTCAAACGCCTCGGCCAGGCGCAGATGAGCATGGGCCAGAACAGCGGCAAGAAGATGGCGATGGATCTGCAGAAATACGCCAAGCAGACGCTCGAGCTCTCGTTCCGCCAGGAGACGCTCGCCGGCCAGATGAAGGCGTCCGCCGCCAGCGAAACGGCCACGCCCGAATCCACGCAGTCATTTGCCAGCCAACAGGCGAGCTACCTGCAGGCCACGCAAAAGGTGACCAATTCGTTGATGGACCTTGCCAACCAGAGCATGGCGATTCCGCCCCAGCTCATCCAGGCCATGGGCGACGCCATCAATCGCATGCAGAGCTCGATGATGATGCTCGAGCAGGACAAGTCGTACATGTCGACGGCGCACGCCAACAACGCGGTGGAATCGCTCAACCAGGCCACCATCGAGATGCTGCGCACGGCGGCGAGCTGCTCGTCGGGCTCTTCGGGCGGCAGCAAACAGAACATGTCGATGCAGATGCTCCAGAACATGATTCCGCAGCAGCAGGACATCATGCGCGAGACGCAGGAGATGCTGCAGATGCGGCTGGCCCAGGACGCGCTGCAACAGCAGCGGGCGGCGCAGCTCGAGCGCCTTGCGGGGCAGCAGCGCTCGTTGCAGGACGTCGCCAAGCAGATCCAGGAATCGATGAAGCAGGAGCGCACCGGTGTGGGCAAGCTCGACCGCGCTGTCGAGGACATGCAGGCCGTGACCGAAGCGCTCAAGAGCGGTCAGATCAATGACGACACCGTGAACAAGCAGCAGCGCATTCTGAGCCGCCTGCTGGATGCCGAACGCTCCGTCAACACGCGCGACTACGAGCAGAAGCGCGAGAGCCACACGGCGCAGGATGTGTTCTCGAAGAGCCTCGGCAAACGCGCGGACAGTGCCAGCGCGCAGAACCTGCGCGACGAGATCCAGCGCGCGATGCAGCTCAAGGCGCCCGGTGAGTTCGAGGATCTGATTCGTTTGTACTTCCGCGCGCTGGCCGGCGAATCCAACCCGGAGACCGAGTCAACGCCTTCGCCCGGATCGGGAGGGCACTAGTTTTGCGTCGCTTTCTGGTTGTTGCCGGCTCCGCCGCGGCGGGCCTCGTGCTCGCTGTCGCGCTTGCCTCCGCACAGACGCAAACCACCAACCAGCCCAAGAAGCCCGCGCCGAAGCCGCAGCCCGTACCGGTGCGCACGCAGCCCAAGCCGGCGCCAGGACAGCCGCAGTCGTTTGCACCGCCATTCGCCAATGATCCGCTGACAGTCAGCGCGGATCTCGTCGAAGCGATGCGACTCGCCGCGGTCAACCCCGAGGCCGCGTTGGCATTGCTGCACAAGCTCAACGCACGCACGCCCAATCGCGACGACATTCTCACGCGTCTGGCGTACACGCTGCAGGCGGTCGAGAAAACCGACTCGGCGGCGTACTACTACAAGCAGGCGCTCGCGGTGAATCCGCTGAACTTGGAAGCCGGCAAGGCGCTGGGCTCGATCTATTTCGCCGACGGGCAGGAGCAGCAGGCGATGAACGTGTTCAACGGTCTGCTCGCCGCCAACGCCTACAGCCTCCCCGCGTATCGCATGGTGTCCACCGCCATCCGCGACCTGGGCCGTCCCGACGAAGCGGTCGTGCTGCTCGAGCAGGGCCGCGCGCGCGCCAAAGGACAGGATCCCAGCGGGCGCAACGTGGGCGCGTTCACGGTGGAGATCGCGAGCTACTACAAACAGCTGGGCGACAGCCGTCGTGCGCTCGATGAGTATCTCGACTATGCCGCCGCCGAGCCGCGCAATTTCCGCTTCGTGCGTGATCGCATGATCCAGGTGATCGCGGACGACGACCGCAATCGCACCGCGCTCGTGAGCTACATGCAGACGCGCGTGGACAAGGGCGGCGCGGGCTCGTTCATTGCCGCCGACGTGCTCGCGGCGTATCACCTGCAGCAGGGCGAGCTGGAGAGCGCCCTCGACATGGCGATGCGCGCCGATGCGGACAAGATGTCCGACGGTGCATCCCTGCTTTCCATCGGCCAGGATGCCATCGATCGCGCCGCGACGCGCCCGCGCGTGGAGCGCGGCCGCTATTACGACCTCGCGCTGCGCTCGCTCGAGACGTACACGCAGAAGCACCCGCAGTCGCAGATGATGGACCGCGCGCATTTCCTGCTCGCGGGTGTGTACGCCGCGTATGGCTCGGGCGTGAATGCCACCGTGCCGGCCGCGCAGCGCGCGTCGTATCTCGAGAAGTCGGTAAATGAATATGCAATTGTGTCCAAGCAGTTTGCAGGCGGCGATCTCGCCGAACAGGCGTACCTCGAGCGTGGCGACGTGCTCCTGCGCAAGCTCAAGCGGCCCAAGGATGCGATGGACGTGTATCGCGCGGGCTCGGTGCAGGCGCGGCGCACGGGCACGACTTACGCAGGACGCATCGCCAACATTTATATAGCCACTGGATCGCCGGGAGATGCCGAGCATTATCTGAAGTCGCTTTCGCAGGCGGAGCAGCCGTCGCTGGCGCAAGCGGGGCAGTACTATTCGGGGCTCTATCTCGTGACGCAGAAGAAGTACGACGCCGCGCGCGACACGCTCTCGTCGCTGGCGGAGAAGGCGCCCTTTTCCGAGTTCACCAATGACGCCATCGAGGTGGCCTGGGTTCTCCAGGAAGGCTTGCAGCTCAAGTCGCAATCGCTCGATGACTACAGCGCGACGCTCAAGGCCGACATGGTCGGCGATACCACCGCGGTGGTGTCACACCTGCAGGCCATCGCCAATCGCGACACCGACGATCCGCTGCGCCCGCGCGCGCTGAAGGAGCTCGGCACCGTGCTCTTCGAAGCCGGCGATTACGACGGATCGATTGCGAACTTGCGAAAGTTCCTCGCCGATTATCCGCAGGATGACGATTGCGCCGAAGTGCAGCGTTCCATCGGCCACACCTATGAAGTGGGCCTCGGCCAGTATGCCGACGCGCTCAAGGAATATGAACACGTGCTCGTCACGTATCCCGACTATGCGATGCTTGACGATCTCCGCCACGACGTCGAACGCGTGCGAGGCTACCAAGGAAGTTATGCGCAATAGATTATATTTCTCGCGCGTGCTACGCCCGCGCGTCTCAGTCTACATATTGTTTCTCTCTCTCGTGATTTCCGTGCTGAGCGCGGGCGGCGCGCTCGCACAGCAGATCCTGGTGCCGATGGATCTCACGCAGACCAATCACCTCAAAGCCTACGGTCTCGCATACTTTGCGCTCACCAAGGGTATCCAGGTGGACTGGCTGCTCAACTACCGCGGCGGCAGTTTCCTCATGTCGGATACGCAGGATCTCGAGCTCGAAGCGCGGCTTCGCAACGTCTTGTTCCAACCCGTGACCGGCGCGGAAGTGGCCGCCATCCAGTCCGAGATCGCCAACAACAACATGGAGTCGGTTCGTCTCGAGAAGGCGCCGAAGATGGCCATCTACGTGCCGCCGCTCAAGCAGCCGTGGGACGACGCCGTAATGATGGCGCTCGACTATGCGCAGGTTCCGTACACGCGCGTGTTCGACGAGGACGTCCTCGCCGGCGACCTCTCCAAGTACGACTGGCTGCACCTGCACCACGAGGATTTCACCGGGCAATACGGCAAGTTCTACGGCGCGTACCGCAACACCGACTGGTACCAGGCCGACCAGCGCGACGCCGAGACGCGCGCCAAGCGTCTCGGCTTTGCCAAAGTTTCGGATGAAAAGAAAGCGGTGGCGGAAGCCATTCGCACCTTTGTCATGAACGGCGGCTTCCTGTTCGCGATGTGCTCGGCGACGGACACGTTCGACATTGCGCTGGCGGCGCACGACGTCGACATCGTGCCGTCGGAGTTCGACTATGACGGCATCACGCCGGGCTTCCAGGACAAGCTGGACTACGACCGTTGCTTTGCGTTCACCAACTTCCACCTCATCACGAGCGCGCTCATCTACGAGTTCTCCGATATCGACACCAGCGATTATGCCGCGGCACGCGGCCCCGACTCGGACTACTTCAACCTGTTTGAATTTTCCGCCAAGTTCGACCCCGTACCGGCCATGCTCACGCAGAACCATGTGAGCTACGTAAAGGGTTTCCTCGGCCAGACCACGGGCTTCAAGAAGTCACTGGTGAAGAAGAATGTGGTGATCCTCGGCGAGGACGCGGTGCACAACGAAGTCAAATACCTCCACGGCAACGTGGGCCGCGGCACGTTTACGTTCCTCGGCGGTCACGACCCCGAGGATTACCAGCACGCCGTTGGCGATCCGCCCACGGATCTTTCGCTGCACGTCAATTCGCCGGGTTATCGACTCATCCTGAACAACATCCTCTTCCCGGCGGCCAAGAAGAAGACGCTCAAGACGTAGCTAGTTGCCGGTGAGCGCGCGCGCGATGGCGGCGCGTGCGTTATAGAGGGCCCTGGGATCCGGGTTCCAGTCCGTCCAGCTGCGCGCAATGCTCTGCACGGTCTGGTCGACGAGCGGACGTTGGCCTTTGTCCGCGAGCAGCTTCAGGTACTCGTAGTCTTCGAATCCTTCGCGAATTTCCTTCAAGCGTATCGACATGATGGGTCCATCGACGCCCACCGCCGTCCCGGGATAGAGGAGCGAGCCGTCTCCGTTGTAGATGTCGTGGTTCATCTTGTACGTTCCCGGGTTTGTCCACACGTCCGGCGTCACGCCCCACCACACGGATGACCAGTAGAGAATTCCGGAGAGCCCGTAGCGCCAGCTGATCCACATCGGAATGCGGAAGTCGAGGAGCGGAAAATCGATCTGCCAGTACGGTGTGTCCTTGCCCTTGTGGCCCTGGCACATCGCCGTGTACGACCAGACCTCGTCACCGGCGCGCTCGCGCTCCGCGATGACATTGTCGTCCCACAGGACCCACAGCGGAACCCAGATATCGACGCTCCCCACCAACGTGCCCCACTTCGGGTTCTGGGGCTGGGGTTGCTCCGCCGCCATCACCTTGATTCCCGGCTGCACATCGTGGATCAACTTCGCCTGCTCCCGCAGCGTCTCGTACGCCTCAGCCGTGTTGGGTTCGTCGGCGATATAGGCATACGCCATCTTTTCCCACCCATGCGATTTCAAGTACGCATAGATGGCGCGCAAATGCGTCACGTTCTTCGCGCGATCTTTTCCCGCCGGGTCATCGCCCAGAAGCCGCACAGGAAATCCCGTGACGTGAAAGGTATCGATCCACTGCTTGAGCCGCGCGTCCGTCCGCGAGGGATCGATGCTGCCGTCCTTGAGCACCTTGGGGTACAGCATGTTGGGAATGATGGGAGAAATGCGATTGGCCGCGAGGGCCTCGCCGTACTCCCACTCCGGTTTGGCGAATGCGACAGAGTTCATCACGACGCCGTGCGCGGTCGCGATATCGGTTCCCAGCTTCCCGAAGTTGGAGCGCAGCGAGGGCGTGTCGGGAAGCGTGATGTTCCACACCGTCAGCTGCACCGTGATCGTGGCCGCCGTCTGATTGGAGGCGGTGACGGTGATCTTCCCGTTGTAGACGCCGGGAGGCGTTGCTTTGGGCACAAACACGTCGACCCAGACCGGCTGATTGCTGTTGTCATCCACATCGAAGGGGGCGCCCCGGAAACGCGCGCGCTCTCCCGGGATCACCGGCGACGTATTGACGAAGGGCACCAGCGCGTCCGGGTACCAACCCTCGCCTTCCGTCGAGCGCGGACTCATCTGCGTCACGTGCACGTATTGTTCGCGGTAGAGGGTGATGTTGGCGGAACTGACTGTCGACCCATCCTGGGCGCGCAGATCGGTGGCGCGCGCTCTCACGGTCTTGAGGTCGCCGCTCCCGGCATACACGATCACCTGGAACGGTTCGTATTCGTTGCGTGCAGCGCTGATGGCAATCGATGGCGCAACCACCGGCGGATCGTGCGGTTGTACGCGCGCGAGGCCGTCCACCGCGTACACAGTGATCTGCGCGTGCGCGGGAGACGCAGCCGCTGCCAGGACAAGTCCGATAAGTCCGAGGATGAACTGGCGCAGCCGCATGACAGGCAATCCATATCAGGTCCGATGGCCGAAGTCACAGCCGTTTTACCGGCAAACGGCGCACACGGAATCGCTTGACATGATTTCGTGTCCGCCCGGATACTTTTTATACGGTCGCGTGGCGAAAACGTTCGCCGGCGGCAACGTAACTCGTGGGAGGTGACGATGTCCGTCGCGATTCGCGGCGGGCAGGGACATGACGGAGAAACCGTTTACTAGTTGTCTCAAGTGCAACAAGGGAACGTTACTGCCGCTTTCCGACTACGGCCGTGACGGCGCGCCCATCATGTACAAAGCATGGGTGTGCAACAATCCGGAGTGCGGATTCAATATCCGCATCGATAACGGTGAGATCAGCCTCGGACGGGATATCAGCACGTCCATAAAATAACGCGGCGCCGCCCCCCCCAGCCGCAATAGACAATGGAGGCTCCCCAACGGGGAGCCTCCTTTTATTTCCCCCTGCGTATCCCGCGCCAGGCGTCCCGCTATGCCCGCGCTTCCTCTTCGAACTCCGCGGCCGTGCGCATGAATTGCGTGGCGGCGCGCAGGTTGTAGCCGCTCACATCGCGCATCCAGCGCTGGAGCCGCGCCGAACCCTGCATGCGCTCCGCGTAGCGATGGGCGATCCAGCGCTCGAGTGCAATCACCACCAGCCCGAAGATCACATTGCCCGCGAGCCACGAGGCCGGGAAGTGCGCGTACACATCCACGCCGAAGAATCCCTGGAAGGCGACGATCAGAAACGGCGTCCAGGCCAGCGGTGCCAGGAGAATCGTCCACTTGGTGGCGCGAATCTCGGCGATCCGGATGCCTTCGAGCTGCTTCTGGATGGCCACGATCGGCGCGGAAAAATCGATGGCGCGGATGGCGACGATGCGCCGGATGTACGCGCCGATCAGCATAGCGGCGGCGATTTGCAGCAAAAGGCCGGGGACGAGAAAGCGCGGCTGCGCCAGGTGGATCCAGTTGAAATTCCCCAGCCACACCACGACAGGGCACGCCAGCGTGAGCTCGATCGACAGCGCGATCAGCATACGCGTCATGGCCGAATGCGCCTTGCGCAGGACGGGGGCTTTCAGGAGCTGCGTCGAAAGACGAATGCTGGCGTCGAGCTTCTGATCGTATTTCTCCCACACGGCTTTCATTTCATCGAGTTCCATGGCGTGTTTCCTTTCCTGCATAGTCGGTGCGAAGTTGCTGCTTGATGCGACTGAGCTTCGTGCCCACGTTCGATTCGCTGATGCCGAGCACGGCGGCGATGTCGGCGTATGTGTTGCCGTCGAGATACAGAATGACGAGCGCGCGGTCGAATTCGTTGAGGCCCTCGATCATGCGGCGCAGCGTGTCGAGCTCTTCCACGGGCATTTCCCCGGGCGCCGCGGCCAGCTCGATCAGCGTCTCATCGCCGCTCACGATGACGCGCGAGCGCCGGGTTTCGCGGCGATGGAAAGAGATCGCCACGTTGAGGGCGACGCGGTACATCCATGTCGAAAAACGCTGCTCCGGATCGTAGCGTTCAAACGAGCGCCACATCTGAAGCACCATCTCCTGGACCAGGTCTTCGCGATCGGCGCCCTGGCGCGCATACGACCCGGCGATCTTGAAAAGGATCTTCCGGTGCTCGTCGACGAGCGCTACGAAGCGGTCCTGCTGGCTGAGCGGGGGCATGTCCAGATCATCCTCCGGCGGGGTTTTCCTGCCGCCGGAACATGATTCGCCGGGGGTGCCGGAAAATCACAGACTTTTTTGGGGGGTCAGTCCGCGACAGGCTCGGCGGGTGACGTCTCCGGCACGGGCAAGGCCTCGGAGCCGCCTTCGCGGATCTTGCGAACCAGGAAGATGAAGAGCACCAGCGCCACCACCACCATCCACACATCGCGCAGGTAGACCGGCAAATTGCCGCTCTCGACGCTGGCGTCGGTGGTGAGCTGAACCAGCGCCACCGTATTGAAGATGGCGTGCGCAACCATGGAGTAGATCAGGTTGTCGGTGGCTTCGAAGAGGAAGCCGAGGAACCAGCCAAAGCACGTGATGCTGATGAGCAGGTGCGCGTTCAGGTGCACCGCGCCGAAGACGGCGCCCGAGAGGAGCACCGCGAGAACCGGCCACATGTTGCGCGAGAAGATGCGCTGGATCATCCCGCGGAACACCATTTCTTCCGCGAGGGGGACGAGCACACACAGCCCGATCGCGGTGATGACGAGCTGCCACGCGCTCGTGGGCTTGAGCTCGCGAATCTGCTCCGCATACTCCTCGGGCACCGGCGTGAAGTGCTGGTTGATGACGTAGATCTGGTCGACCAGGACGACGGTGGCGCACGTCGCCACGATGACGAGGATCAGGCGGTGGATACGCGGCTTGTAGATCCGCATCTGTCCGGTGAAGCCGCCGGGGAAGCGGCGCATCATGAGCGCCACCGGCAGCACGATTCCGAACAGCGACGACACGCCGATGCCGGCCCGGTACTGTCCCACAGTCATGAACAGCTGCTGGATGAACAGGCTGGAGATGACGCAGCTGATGCAGAAGAAGAGCAGGAAGTAGTTGTTCACCACCGCAAACAGGTCGTTTCCGGCGGGGGAGTTGCTCTGGGTCCCATTCTCCATTAATATTCGCTCTCTCTCCAGGCTGTGCGCAACGCGCGGCTGACTCCAAAAATCGAACAGCGAGTATACCATGATCAAGGCTGTCATCTTCGACCTCGACAACACGCTCACCGATTTCATGCGCATGAAGCAGAACGCGGTGGACGCCGCCATCGACGCCATGGTCGACGCCGGCCTGCGCTTTCCGGTGGCCGATATCAAGAAGAAGATCTACGAGATCTACGAGCGCGAGGGCATCGAGTTCCAGAACGTGTTCGACCATGCCCTGACAGACATGCTGGGTGACGTGGATTTCAAGATCCAGGCCGCGGGGATCGTGGGGTACCGGCGCGCCAAGGAAGCCTCGCTGGTGCTGTACCCCCACGTGAAGATCACGCTCATCGAGCTCATGAAGCGCGGCATCCGCCTGGGCGTCGTGTCCGACGCGCCGCGCAAGGAAGCGTGGCTGCGGCTGTGCTATCTCCAGCTCCACCACATGTTCGACTACGTGACAACGTTTGAGGACACAAGGGAGCGCAAGCCTTCCCCCAAGCCCTTCATGCGCACGCTCGACCATTTTCAGCTCGAGCCGTCGCAGGCCATCATGGTGGGCGACTGGCCCGAGCGTGACATCAAGGGCGCCGGCGCGCTCGGCATGCGCACCGTGTTCGCGCGCTACGGCGACACCAAGGGCAACAAGGAGAGCGGCGCCGACTACAATATCGACGACATCTTCGAGCTGGTGGATATCGTCGACAAGCTGAACGCTCCCAAGTAACGCCGCTCGCGAGCCCCCTATGACATATCGCGTTCTCACCGCCGAGCAGATGCAGAGAGTCGATGCCGACACCATCGCGGGCGGTGTACCCGGCGTCGAGCTCATGGAGCGCGCGGGGCGCGGCGTCACGAGTGTGATTCTGCGCACGCTGGCATGTGAGAGCGGTCACGCGGCGATCTTCGTGGGTTCGGGCAACAACGGTGGCGACGGGCTCGTGGTGGCGCGGCTTCTCATGGACGCCGGCTGGACGTGCTCGATTCATCTGCTCAAGCCCGGCGCCCAATGCACGCCGGATACCGCAACGAACTATCGGCGCCTGGCGGGACGATCGGGACTGGCGGAATGGGACGCGCGCGCGTTGCGCTGGCCGGAGCGCGCGCTGGAAGACGTGCGCGGTGCCACCGTGATCGTCGATTCGATCTTCGGCACCGGATTCAGCGGTGCGCCTCGCGACGAGGCTGCGCGCATGATCGAGCTTGTCAACGACGCCGCACGCAAGCACGACATTCCCGTCTTCAGCATCGACATCCCCTCGGGTGTGAACGGCACCAACGGCGCGGTTCGCGGTGTGGCGGTGAACGCCGACATCACGGTTACGATTGGCGCCGTGAAAACAGGTCTTCTTTTCCACCCGGGCCGATCGCACGCGGGCCAGATCGAAGTCATCGACATTGGTTTTCCCGAAGACATCGTCACCAAACATTCGGAGCGCGTGTTCTACCTGGGGCGTGCACAGGCGCAGGCCAAGCTCGAGCAGCGCGCACCCGACATGCACAAGTATCGCGCGGGTACCACGCTCGTGATCTCCGGGAGTGACCGTTATCGCGGGGCGCCGTTGCTCACAGGCGAAGCGGCGCTGCGCAGCGGTTGTGGCATGCTCTATCTCGCCGTTCCCGAAAGCATGCGCAGCGAAATACCGGCGCGGCTCGCCGAGGCGATTGTGATTCCGCTCGCGCAGACCAGCGACGGTACCATTGCGAAGAGCGCTCGCGCGGCGCTTGCGCCCCACCTCGAGCGAGCCAATGCGGTCGCCGTCGGCCCCGGCCTGGGTCGCAATGACGAGACGGATGCGTTTGTGCGCGAATTCGTCGTGAGCTGTGCGAAGCCGGTGGTGGTGGACGCGGACGCGCTCACCGCGTTCGCCGATCACACCGGCGAGCTCAGGCAGGCGAAATCGCCTCTCATTCTCACA
>DATEHD010000296.1:0-6034 GCA_035279765.1 Candidatus Krumholzibacteriia bacterium
CTGGTCCTCTAGCGATTCGATGGACACCAAGTTAAGGGTATAATCCCTTTTCCTGGAGGTGTCCTGTGGCTGGCAAGCGCAGCAAGTTCCCCCGCGAGTTCAAGATCGAAGCCGTCAAACGAGTCATCGAAGATCGCGTGCCCCAGGCGCACGTTGCAAGAGAGCTGGGCATCAGCATCAACACGCTGGCGCTCTGGAAGCGTGAGTATTTGAAAGACCCCGAACATAGTTTTCCGGGCAATGGGAAGCAGAAGCCGGACGATGCTGAGCTCACCCGTTTGCGTCGAGAGCTCGCCCGTGCACGCGAAGAGATCGAGATCCTAAAAAAAGCCGCGGCCTACTTCGCCAAGCAGTCCCGCTGAGATGCGAGTTCGTGGAAGCGGAGAGAGCGCGCCACGAAGTAGGCCAGCTGTGCCGTTGTTTGGGAATGGCGCGCAGTGCGTTCTACGCGTGGAAGAGCCGGCCGCCGAGCGCTCGGACGATCGAGAACATTCGGATCCGTCGTGAGATGCGGCTGATCCACGCAGAGAGTGATCGGACGTACGGTAGCCCGCGGATGTGGCTCGAGCTGCGACAGCGCGGCTACCCGCGGATCAGTGTGTCGCGTGTGATACGGCTGATGCGCGCGGAGAAGCTCTCTGCGCGGCCTGTACGACGCAGGCCGCGGTATCGTGTTCAACATGGTGCCATGCCGGCCGCACCGAACCTGGTTGCACAGCAGTTCGACGTGGGAACCGTCAACCGCGTGTGGGTGAGCGATATCACGTACCTGTGGACGAGTCACGGGTGGCTGTATCTCGCCGCCGTGCTGGATCTCGGATCCCGTCGCGTGGTGGGCTGGGTGACGAGGGCAAGTCTCTCCCGTGACCTTGTCCTCGAGGCGTTTCGTCGAGCACTAGAAAGCCGACTGCCGAACGCTGGCCTGATCCATCACTCGGATCGTGGATCACAGTTCAACAGCAACGAGTTCCAGGTGACGCTGGCGCGTCATGGCATTCGCTGTAGTATGAGCGCCAAGGGCAACTGTTACGACAACGCCGTCGTCGAGGCGTTCTTCGCGACACTCAAGCGTGAGAGAGTCTGGAAACGGCGCTATGCAACCCGCGAGGAAGCAGAACGAGATCTGTTCGAGTATATCGAAGTGTTTTACAATCGGAAGCGTCGACACACGAGCCTGGGTGGCTTAAGTCCGGTCGACTTTGAGAGGCAGTTAGGTATCGAGCATGCTTAACTTCGTGTCTACGAAACCGCTAGAGGACCAGGTGAAATACCTGTCGGAATGCCTTGAAGGTACTGTCAGCCTCCAAATCGAATTCGTTCGTGCAATCACTCTTGCCAAACTCATGGAAAAGCAACTCTGTGCTACCACCACAACCGCAGCCACCCCCCTCATGGCCGCCGCCGCCACCACCACCACCACCGCCGTCTCCGGGCCATTCGCTGAATATCGGGATGGAGTCTGTAAATGCGGTATCAGCAAACGCGCAATACGTGTCTTGCGAAAAAACAATTCCTGGACGGAAAATGAGAAGGAGAAGGGAAAAACAGACAAACACAAACCAGCGCCGAACTTCAATCGGTCTCATGATGAAACCTCCCCACGATTGAAAAACGCACTTCTAGAGACTGTTGGCGACCGCGATGCTAATTCATCACTATTACTCCTCAGTTTCGATATAAAGCTTTGACACTTCCCCAGGTCGTGTTTTCAACTGAAACTGGCATACAGTCAAATGGAAATGGCGCTCCTGGGAAGAGATGCGCACTTGGACATTGACACGGGAAGGCACCAGGGGGCCTAATCGCTAGATTCTGCGCGTACGCCGCAACGGTCGAACCATTACACCTGCGCACCTCAACTGTCTGAGCGTCCGGGTGCGGTACGATCCGCACTTCGCTGCACGCGGCATCATCTCCGTAGGACATAAAAGTGACCGTGTCAATCAGTGGCTCTTGCTCAAGGCAACTGCCGAAGCAGATTGAGATTCCAGCAAGCGCACTACCCGCCGAGGCATACGGGGTCGACTCGGACACATATGTCATAGTGACGCCTGGACCGAGTGCCATTCTGAATCGAGCGGCAGTCGCCCCATCATTGAAAGTCAGTCTGACATAGACGTTGCGAATCCCCGCGCCGGCGCCATGCCCGAGTATGCAATCAGAGCTGTAACTTATCGATGACGCCTCGACTTCAACCTGGGCTTGAGCGGTGCTTACTATGACAGCACAGATCGCGAGCGCGAATGCGGGACCAAACCGGGACTTATCACGTGGGGCGATTGACATGGTTACCTCTGCTCGGTCCGAGAGGATAACGGCGAAGTATGTTCCGCCATGCCCTCCCACACCGACGAGCGCCGGCAGGCATAGCGAGAAAGATCGAGGCGGGACCGGTACTTCGGGACCCGCGCCCCTCGTCCGTGCAACCATCTTAGCGCAATCTTAGTGTCACTGTCTACAGAATTGTTCACTCCAGTTTGTCCCACTACGTGCGTGGCTCAAAAACGACAGCCCCATCACTGGAGATTCTTTGCGATCGCCTTCCCGCCGCCTTGGCCGAGACTAGCATCTCATGTCCAAGCACTTGTGCGTCCAGTGGAATCACGTATCGAGATGATGGAGCTGCCATAAGTCGTGGGTGCTCTGGTGCAGGAGCGGCTTCATGGCGAGACGGCCGGTGACGCCGATGTTTTTCTCGAGGTGCTTGAGCTCGACGAATTTCTCGCGCGTCCCGTCGGGTGCGGCGGGTTTGAAGCCGGCTTCCTTCATCATGAGAATGCCCTTGGCGCTGATGGCGAGCTCGGTGCGGATGCGGAGATAACAAAGCATATCGATCACCACCGCCGGTTCGAACTGCCGGCCGAGCTCGCTCACGTAACGCCCGATGCGGCTGTCGCTCATGGAGCCCGAGTTCATGATCTCGAGCAGCTCGGCGTCGACGTCCATCTGGCGCCCCAGCCAGCGGCGGGTGGTGCGTTCGCTGTGCCAGAACGCGGCAATCAGGATGACAGGCAGGGTCACGTGCAGGACGATGGTGGACATCACGGGAGACAGCAGGAAGTGATTGAACAACGAATGCACCAGGATGATGAGAACGAGGGCGGGCAGATATGACGTCCAGCGGCCGTTACGGCGGTCCACCAGCGTACGCGTGATGATGCCGTAGATGGCGGTCATGCCGCCGTGCATCACGGCGGTGCCGAGACCGCGTACCAGCCACACCACGATGTCGTGCGACTGCAGCACGCGAATGTAGTACACGTTTTCCACCAGCGCGAATCCCGCGCCCACCGCAAACCCCACGATCGCTGCATCCACCATGAAGCCGATGCGCCGGCGCGAGATCAACCACGCCACCCACGCGGCCTTGAGCGTTTCCTCGACGGGGGGGGCCACGTAGCGCGTGATCATCGCGCGCTTCCATCCGGTGCCGTGCATGATGGCGTCGTTGATGGCCAGGCTCACAATCGCCACCATGACGCCCACCAGCAGCGCCGTCATGATCGTGCGCCACCGGACCAGCTGGAAGCTGTCGAGATAGTTCAACGTGAAGAGGAACAGCACGACGGGAAGCAGGCTGGCGATGATGCGGAAGACAAAATCCATACGGTTACATGATCTTGAGCGAAATCAGGAATTCCGATTCCACATCGCGGCCTTCCTCCTTGGCCGCGGCGCCACCGATGGACAGCGTCGATTCCAGCGCGGAGAAGATCACGAGCCGGAAGTCCACCTGCGCGCCCCAATCCATCGCTTTGCGCCGGAATGCGCTGTCGTCGAGGTTGGTGGCAAGGCCGGTGGTGAAGAGCGCGGGGCGCGCGTAGGTGCAGTAGAGCTTGGGGATGCCGATGCGACGAAAGCGCAGCGGCGGCAGTGTCCACTCCACCATCGCGCGCACGAAATTGGTGCCCGCGATTTCGTCGATCTCCGCGCCCGGGAACCTGTCGTAGTCACGGTAGCGCTTCACTTCCTGGTGGTCGACGTAATTGTTCCCGAACCCGCCAAAATAGAAGCTCGCAAAGCTGTCGTCACGATTGCCGCGTGAATAGCCGCCGGCGGTGCGCAGCCATATAGATGAGTGGTCGATGGGTGTCAGCGCTCCGATGTCCACCTGCGCGGTTCCCTTTCCGTAGAAGTCGCGGTTGACCAGATTTCCTTCCAGCCCCAGCGACCAGCACAGTCCCTTCTCATCGTCCACCGCGCCGATCGTGCGCTGGAGCCGCTTGTAATCGAGGCTCGCCGTCGCCGCGCCGTATTCCTTGAAGGTGGCCAGCACGTTCTGGTTGTACGGCAGCCGCTCGAGGCCTCCGTACCACGCGGCGTTCACCGTGTACTCGAGCGAGCGCGGTTTGTCGGCGATGAGAAAGTCGGAGCGCTCGAGAACGACGCCGTGCCCTTTGCGACTCACCCTGGTGGGCCCGAAGAAATCGTAGAAGTCCGAGCGATTGTACGCGGCTTTGAGCGTCCACGGAAATTGGTGGAACACGCCCTTCACGTGCCACATCTCTCCGTCGGGGGCTTCCGGCGATACCCCCGCCACAATGTCACCGCCGTGCACACCCAGCGGATCCATGAAATTCCAGCGCACGCCGATGGTCGTGTATGACTTGTAGTATTCGGCGACAGGATAAATCGACGCCGCCGTGATGCTGCGGAAGTTGTGATAGTTGCCGCGATATGTCGTGAGCGAGTCGAGGTTGATCTCGCGCGGCGACGGAAGCTTCCATTCCCGGAGCTCGGGGTGTCGCAGCACTACTTCGTTCCCCAGGTACTGGATCGCGTTCACGTCGGTGAGCGTGGTGTCCGCGATAACGGCGGGACGGAAGCCGCTGCCGGTATAGGTGAACACAACGAGTGAATCGCCCATCGGAATCGGCCGGAAGAAACCGATGTCTGTGTTGGTGACGCAGTCCATCGCTTCGCGCTGGAAGTCCCAGCGGAACACGTTGGAAACACCGGTCTGGTACGACGTGCCGTAGAGATGCTTGCCGTCGGCCGCGTACACAAAGTTCGCCGGCTCCGTCTTGTCGAACTCGTACAGCGCCCGGTACGCCCCGCCACCCTTGAGCAGGTCCGCGGTGTCGAACTCGACGAGCTTCACATCCCCGTTGATCTCCAGGATCGACGCGGTGAGATGCTTCCCGTCCGGCGACGCATCCAGATCGAACACATCCCGGCCGTAGGTCATGTCCATGACCGGCAGGATGCATTTCCATGAGTTGTACGGCGGAGCGATGCGCACCAGCGTCGAAATCCCGTTGTGGTGCTGCACACCCCACAGGGCACTGTCGGCCGCGCTGTAGGCGAGATCCCCGATGCGGCAATCCGTGATGAGCCGCGTCGACGTGCGCGTCTCGAGATCGATGGCATTGAGATCGCGCCAGTGCTTGCCGTTGTTGGTGGTGTAAAAAAGCCGGCGCTTGTTGGAATCAAAGGCAAGCGAGCAAACATAGTAAAGCGCCGGCGTCTTTACCTCGTGGATCGTTTCCATGTCCCCCGTTTTCAGGTCAATGGCTGCCACGTGTGCAAAGTCACCGGGGTAATTGACGGCAACGAGGAGTCGCCCCGTCTTCGGATCAATGAAACCTCGCGAAACCGAACCCAGCGCGCGCTTCCCCACCACGCGCACCGGCGTCATGGGATTCTGCGCCACGGTTTCCAGGTTGTGCTGCTGCCACTCCTCTTCGAACTGGATCCAGCGCTCCCACGTGTCCTCGAGCGAGGTGCCGAACACGCGCTTGAACTGCGAAGCGTAGTACGCGTCCGAGCTGTCGGTGCGATTGACCCACGCCATGACTTTCTCCGGCCCCTCTTGCGCCGCGAGGTACGACATGAAGCGTGTTCCGTAGAGATACGAGTTCTGCCCGATCTGGAAGTCGCTGGTGGTGCCTTCCGATTCGAGGCCGACGATGTCGTAGAAATATTTCTTGTCGCGCACCATGGCGCGGAATGCCATCTCGTCATAACCACCGAGCGAGCGACCGATCCCGCCGGCGAGCCACGTCTCCATGAAGACGGCGATGCCCTCGTGGTA
>DATEHD010000297.1:0-8030 GCA_035279765.1 Candidatus Krumholzibacteriia bacterium
TGTCGGCCGCGCGGGACAATTGCTCAACAAGATCATCGCGGCGATGGGAATGACACGCGAAGAGGTCTACATCGGCAACATTCTGAAATGCCGGCCGCCGCAGAATCGCGACCCGCTTCCGTCGGAAGTGGAATGCTGCGAAGAATACCTGCGCGCGCAGATCGCGCTCATCCAGCCCAAGTACATCTGTGCTCTGGGACGCATCGCGGCGCACTGGCTCCTCAAGACCGAAGCGCCGCTGGGGGCACTCCGCGCCCAGACCCATACCTACGAAGGCATTCCTGTCATCGTGACGTACCACCCGGCCGCTCTGCTGCGTAATCCCGGCTTCAAAGCGCCGTGCTGGGAAGACATGAAGAAGTTGATGGCGCTGCTCAAGGACGCGTGAGCGTGCCGGTCATCGCGCGCACGATCCTGCTCCTGTGCGCCTCGAACGTCTTCATGACGTTCGCGTGGTATGCGCATCTGCGCAATCTCAGCGGCCGCCCCTGGTACATCGCCGCCCTGGCCAGCTGGGGCATCGCGCTCTTCGAATACCTGCTCCAGGTTCCCGCCAACCGCATCGGTCACCGTGCCCTCGATCTCGGCCAGCTCAAGATGCTGCAGGAAGTGATCACGCTTTCCGTGTTCGTTCCCTTTGCGTGGCTCTACATGAAAGAGCCGCTGCGCTGGAATTACCTGTGGGCGGCGCTGTGTATGTGCGGGGCTGTGTTCTTCATCTTCAAACGCTGACGCGCAGGCAGCACTACTTTACGAGCACCAGTTTCCGCGTCTCGTCGAACGAACCGGCGCGCATGCGGCAGAAATACACGCCCGACGCCACGCGCTGACCGTGTTCGTCGTCGCCGTGCCAGGCGACTGTCCACGCACCCGGTCCGCGCGTTCCATCCACCAGAACCTTCACAAGCGTACCGCTCGCGTCGTACACCGCGATGTGGACGAGCGTGGTCGCGTTCACACGATAGGGAATGATTGTGGAAGGATTGAACGGGTTGGGGACGTTGGCGCCGAGCGCACACGCTTGCGGCGTGTCGCCCACGACGGTGGGCGGGCTCGTCATGCACTTGGAGAATTCGGAGGTGTTTCCGTTCGCGTCGATGGCGAGCGCGGTAATGACGCCGCCGGCCGGAATCGCTCCGCACGTGAAAGCGAACACGGCGAGACCGGTGGCATCGGTATTCACGTTCGCGTAGCCGAGATACTGCTTTCCTTCACCGTTGTTGGCTGGATCACACGCCGGATTCCAGAAGAACTGCACCTTGTAGCCCGCGCTCGCCGCCGACTTGAGATTGCCGTAGATGGTGTTGCCGGCGATTGATACCAGCACCGGGAAATTCTGGCGCAGGTTGGCGCCGCCATCGACGTCGAGGTTGTCGTTGGCGGTGACGCCGTCGCTTTCGAGGTCGATACCGAGTCCCGTGTTCGAAAAGATGATATTGCTCGCAACCCGATTCCCGGTGACTCCCAGCCCCGTGATCTCCACTCCGTCGCCGGTATTGAAGGCGATCACGTTCGGCCCCGACGTGGGCAGTGTGCAACCGCTCGCAGGCAGGAATCCGACGGTGATGCCCGTGGAGGCGTTGTGGATCTGGATGCCACTGTCACCGTTGGTGAGCGCGGCGGCGCCGGTCTTGTCCGTACCGATGTAGTTGCCGGTGATTGACGCCTGGGTGAAGTCCGCGATCTCGATGCCGCGTTTGTGGTTGCCGCTGATGAGACAGCCGCTGACAAACGCGCCGTTTCCGCCCGAAAGCAGCACGCCCACATTGTTGGGGCTGGCGATCATCCCGGTGAGATCGGTTCCGAGGTAGCAGCGACTGATGCTCGCGCCATCCGCGTTCACGGTGATGGCCGGCGCGCCGGAAAAATTATTGATGACCAGCCCGTCGACGCTGGACCCGGCCGAAAACGTAAGGCACGTGGCATTGGCTCCGGCGGACGCGCCGTCGAGCTCGATGCGCAGGGTGCCGTTCATGGGAAGGCCGGGTGCCGCCGTGTTGGCGACGTATCCCGCCGCGGAGCTCCCGTGAATCGCCAGGTCACTGGTGATCGGCGGCAACGGCGAGAGCAAGTGAATCGTCCACGGGCCGGGGCCCGGAATGGCGAAGTTGATATCGTTGAAGTCGGGTGCGGCGTTGGCGTTGTTGATGGCATCGCGCAGCGAGCCGATGGCCGCATCGGTGGTATTGGTGACGTTGATGGGACCGGCCTGGGCGCCGGTGGCCACGGCGAGAACGGTGAGCGCAAGGATGAAGCGGCGCATGGGTATTCCTCCTGAATCGTGGGACACGCGGCGGGGCGTCTTGACACGAGGAATTCTTCCACGTAGAAACGGCGCATGATCCGCGGGGCAAAGTACGGGCACACCAATCTGATCGCGCAGGACTGGGAGCGCCTGGTCCGTTTCTATGTCGATGTGTTCGGTTGTGTGCTGGTTCCTCCCGAGCGCCATTACAAGGGAGAGAACCTCGAGCGCGGTACCGGCGTGCGCGGTGCGGAAGTGCGCGGCGCGCACCTGCGTTTGCCCGGTCACGGCGACAACGGACCCACGCTGGAGATTTTCACGTACACGACGCTCGCGGACCGGCCGCCGACCGCCGTGAACCGTCCCGGCTTCGGGCACATGGCGTTCATGGTGGACGACGTGCACGCGGCGCGCGCAGAAGTGCTCGCGGCAGGTGGTCGCGCCATCGGAGAAATTGTCACGCTCACCGCTCCCGACGGAGCGCGCGTCACGTGGACATATCTCACGGATCCGGAAGGCAACGTCATCGAGCTGCAGACGTGGAAGCGCGCGTGACCTCTCTTCAATATTCCACCGCCAACGCGGACGATGCCGCCGCGCTCGTGCATTTGCACCTCGACGTTGCACACGACCTTACGGCGCGCTACGGCGAAGGGCACTGGAGCCGGCTCCCCACCGAGAAAGGCGTTCTGCGCCGCATCGCCGATTCGCGCGTGATCGTGGCGCGGGATGCGAACAGCCGCATGGCGGGTACGCTCGAGCTCGTCACCAAGAAGCCGTGGGCCATCGATCGCGCGTATTTCACCGCGGTGAAACGTCCGTTGTATCTCCTCAACATGGCGGTTGATGTTTCGCTGCAGCGCCGCGGCGTCGGCCGTTTGCTGCTGGGCGAGGCGGCGCGTGTCGCCCGCGAATGGCCCGCGCAATCCATCTGCCTCGATGCCTACGATGCGGCCGCGGGAGCGGGAGAGTTCTACGCGCGCTGCGGGTACCAGGAGCGCGGCCGCAAGGTTTACCGCGGCGTGCCGTTGGTTTATTATGAGTGCCTGATTCAAGCCCCCACAAACTGAAGCTCGCAAGGAGGCTGCACATGAACTGGGAAATGCCGAAACCCACCGAACAGCACAAGAAATTGACCAGGCTCGCCGGACAGTGGACGGGTGTCGAGAAGATGTTTCCGTCCGAATGGGATCCCAAGGGTGGCACCGCGCAGGGACGCCAGAGCGCGCAGGTGTCGCTGGATGGATTCGCCGTGCTGATGGACTACCAGCAGGAGCGCGATGGAAACATCACGTACCAGGGTCACGCCGTGTGGACATACGATCCGAAAGAAAGCGTGTACGTGCTGCACTGGTTTGACTCCATGGGCTCGCCGGCGGAAGTCTTCAAGGGCCAGTTCGACGGCGACGTGCTCACCGTGTCACACGGCGGCCCCAATCACGCGCGCATGACGTACGACTTCTCGCAGGGCGCGCAGCTCAAGTCGAAGATGGAGATGTCGAAAGACGGCAAGAGCTGGAACACGTTCTTCGAGTCGACTTACGAAAAGAAGTAGATGCGCGAAGTCATCAACGACATTCGCATCGTGATCGGCCGCGAGCTGGGCGCGTTTCAGCGCGAGATCGAGCTTTTTCCGGACGACGATCTCGTGTGGAAGACCGTGCCGGGCGTCGTGAACTCGGCGGGGAACCTGGCGCTGCATGTATGCGGTAACCTGCAGTTTTTCGTGGGCGCACAGCTGGGCGACACCGGCTTTGTGCGTAACCGCGAGCTCGAGTTCAGCCGGCGCTCCGGCACGCGCGCCGAGCTTGTCGCGGGGCTGCGCGATACGGCTGAAATCGTCGACTCCACGCTGGCGCGCCTGAGTGACGACGCGTTTCTCCGCGCTATGCCGGAAGCGAAGCGCGGGATGGTCTTCGAAGCACACACGTTTCTGATTCATCTCTGTGCGCATACTGCGTTTCATCTCGGACAGGCGGGTTATCTGCGTCGTGCCCTCGCCGGGGATTCCACCAGCAGCGGCCCGATGTCGCTCGACGAGCTGCACGCAGCCGTGAACGAAAGTTGAGGATATGGACAAGAAGAAATTCCTGGTGACGATGCTTGCGGCGCTGGTGACAGCGGTCATCCTCGTGGTGCTCCAGCGCGGTCCCAAAGAAAACCAGCCCATCACCACACCCGCGCCCAGGGGGACGCCGGCGCCGCAGATGAGCCTGCCGGAGGCAACCGATCAGCCCGACATTCAGCCGGGCACGTGCGCGCCCACGGAGTGCAGATTTTCGCCGGTGATAACACCAGCGTTCGAAGAGACTGTTGGCGACAAGCACATCATCGGCATCTGGAACATGGCGCGGAGCGGCTCGAGCACACTTGTACTGAAAAACGTGAGCACCGACACCGTCACGGTGAGCGCGGTGACGCTCTCCATGTGTCTCAACGACTCGATTGTTCCTCTCTCGAGTGTTCCGGCCGAGTGCCAGTTCCTCAAGATCACGCAGTGCGATTACAAGAGCGGCACGCTGGATGTGAAGCCCAACGCCACGTTGTCGACGACACTCACCGCTGACATTCACGGACAGGTGGCCAAGCTCCAGTTCGACACCACGCGCGGTCCCGTTATCATCATGGTGACGGTGCAGTAGTGGTCATGGACGTGAAGACGCATATCTGAGCGTTCATGTCCGCACCATTCATTACCGTTGAGAGAGCGCCGTTCTCCATCTCCACCGATCCCGCGCTGCTCGATCTTCCCATGATTACGGAGTATCTCGCGCACTCGTACTGGGCGGAGGGCATTCCCCTCGACGTGGTCGAGCGCGCGGTGCAGGGATCGTTGTGCTTTGGGATCTATGAGGGAGCGAAGCAGGTGGGCTTTGCGCGCTGCGTCACCGACGCGGCGACCTTCGCGTATCTGGCCGATGTGTTCGTGATTGAATCACACCGCGGCCGCGGACTGTCACGCTGGCTGATGGAAGTCATCGTGTCGCACCCCGACCTCCAGGGACTGCGCCGTTTCTCGCTCGTCACCCGCGACGCACACGGGCTCTACGAGAAGTTCGGCTTCACACCGCTCTCCAAGCCGGAGGGCCACATGGAGATCGTCCGGCGGGGGATCTACCTCGAGAAGAGGTCGTAACCGTCGGCAACAGTTATCCCCACATTCTCCACAGCGTACCCACACCTCTTCCTTAGTACTACGTCCTGCGCTACACTGCGCCCATGGTTGATCCCATTCGCGCCATGCCCACACCGCCCGCGCCCGGACGCGTGCCGCCACAATCTCTCGAAGCCGAGATGGCGGTGCTCGGAGCCGTGCTGCTCGATAACAACGCGTTCTCCATCGCGACCGAGAGCATCACGCACACCGCCTTCTACAAGAAAGCGCACCAGGACATCTTCGCCGCCATGGAAGGTCTCTCGTCGCGCGGTGAAGCGATCGACATCGTCACGCTTTCCGAAGAGCTCAAGCAGCGCGGAACTTTTCATTCGGTAGGTGCGCCGGCGTATCTCACCACCATCATGGATCAGACGCACACGGCGGCGAATGTCGAGCACTACGCCAACATCGTGATGGAGAAGTTTGTGCTGCGCCGCCTGATCACGATCAGCAACGACATCGCCACGCAGGCGTTCGCGGGAGACCGTGATGCGGCCGAAGTGCTCGACGAGGCCGAGCGCCACATCTTCGAGATTTCCCAGCAGGGGATGTTCAAGGGCTTCGAGCCGATCGGGAAGATCATCCGATCCCACTTCAAGAACATCGAAGAGCTCTACTCCAGCGGCAGCCACATTTCCGGCATGCCGTCGCCGTTCGAGGATCTCGACTCGCTCACCTCGGGTTTCCAGAAGTCGGATCTCATCATCATCGCGGGACGCCCCGGCATGGGGAAGACGTCGTTCGCGCTGAACCTCGGCCAGTACCTGGCGCTGAAGCAGAAGACGCCCGTTGGTGTGTTCAGCCTCGAAATGTCGTCCGAGCAGTTGGTGACGCGCCTTCTGTGCAGTGAAGCGCGCATCGATTCGAACAAGCTGCGCCGCGGCTACCTCAAGTCGAACGAGTATGCCGAGCTCGCCATCGTGGCAGGCTACCTCGCCGAAGCGCCGATTTACATCGACGACTCCGCCGGTCTTTCCACGCTGGAGCTGCGCGCAAAAGCCCGGCGTCTCAAAGCAGAAGCCGGTATCGGAATGCTGATTGTTGATTATCTTCAGTTGGTGAGCGTCAAAGAACGAACCGAGAACCGCCAGCAGCAGATTTCCCTGATCTCGCGGGGGCTGAAAGCACTGGCAAAAGAGCTGGAGATTCCTGTACTCGCGCTCTCGCAGCTCTCGCGCGCCGTCGAATCACGCGGCGGCGACAAGCGACCCATGCTGTCGGACCTGAGGGAATCGGGATGTCTGACTGGCGACGCGTTGGTGACGATGGCGGATACCGGCGAACGTGTGCGCATCGTCGATTTGGTTGGCCGTACCGGGTTCAACGTGTGGGCGATGAACACGAACAGCTGGAAGCTGGATCGAGCCGCGGCGTCCCGGGCGTTCTCGACTGGAGTCAAGCCAGTGTTCAAGCTCGAGTCGCAGCTAGGACGAACCGTTCGAGCGACCGCGAACCACAAATTCCTGACCATCAACGGCTGGAAGAGACTGGATGAGCTGCGGGTCGGCGAGCACGTGGCGCTCCCACGTTCAGTGCCTTGTGCTACGGCCTCATCTATGACGCATTCCGAGCTGGCTCTATTGGGCCACCTGATTGGTGATGGCTGTACGTTGCCGCGCCACGTGATCCAGTACACAACCCGCGAGCTCGATCTCGCCACTGAGGTTGCGCGACTCGCAAAAGAGGTTTTCGGCGACGCGATTGAGCCGCGAGTCTGTCCGGAGCGGAGATGGTTCCAGGTTTACCTCGCTTCGACCCGACACCACACACACGGTGTGCGCAACGCAGTAGCCGAATGGCTGGACGGAATGGATGCGTTTGGATGGCGGTCGCATGAGAAGCGCGTACCGAACGTTGTGTTTGCCCAGCCGTCGGGATCAATCGCAACCTTCCTGCGACATTTGTGGGCGACTGACGGCTGCATTCGGTTACGGCAGAAGCCCCGGACATATCCTGCGGTCTATTATGCGACGAGCAGCCCGCTCCTCGCCGCAGACGTTCAGTCGTTGCTCTTGAGGTTGGGAATTAATGCTCGTGTTTCAGAGGTTTCGCAAGGCGACAAGGGTCGGCCGCAGTTCCATGTGATCGTTTCGGGCGTGGAGGATTTGCGTCTCTTTGTGGAACGTATTGGAGCGGTTGGCGAGTACAAGATGCAATCATTGCGCGCCGTCTCCAGTTTCCTCACCGAGCGGAAAGCCAACACCAATCGGGACGTTATTCCGATGGAAATCTGGCAGCAGCTTGTGGTTCCCGCCATGAAAGTGGCTGGCGTCACGCATCGTGGGCTGCACGCCGGGCTAGGGATGTCGTACGCTGGAATGACGATGTTCAAACAGAACTTGGGCCGTGGACGCGCGTCAGCCGTCGCTGCAGTCGTGTCCTCGGAACCTCTGCAGCGCCTCGCCCACAGCGACGTGTACTGGGATCGTATTGCGGCTATCAGCCCCGACGGTGTTGAAGAAGTGTTCGATCTCACCGTGCCCGGTCCTCACAATTTCGTCGCGAACGACATTGTCGTGCACAATTCGATTGAGCAGGATGCGGACGTCGTGCTGTTCCTCTATCGTCCCGAAGTGTACGAGACCAGTGAAGAGAATCGCGGCAAGGCGGAGCTCATCATCGGCAAAC
>DATEHD010000298.1:0-2934 GCA_035279765.1 Candidatus Krumholzibacteriia bacterium
CAACCTGCTGGCCCCGCGCGACGTAAATGAGCCGCAGTACCTCGAGCGCGACCGTCCCCCGCAGTGGCGCCAGCGCGGTGTCATCCGCGGCACGCACAAGCTGATTGTCGTCGAGAACGCCGACACCACGCAGATTCCGCCCGCGAGCCGCAACGAGGAGATCGTGGTGCACAACGTGGTTCCCGGCGTCTATCTCTTCGACACCGCGCGTGATCCCGGCGAGCAGAACAACATCTTCTCGCCGTCGGACTCGACGTCGCTGCGGCTTTTGGCGCTCGTAAACGCGCACTTCTCCCAAGCGCCCGTGCACGGACCGCCGGTGCAGATCGACAAGGCGCTGCTCGAGAAGCTGAAGAGCCTCGGTTACATCCATTAGTTCTGGAGGTTGAACGATGCGTTACCCGTTCTGGACTGCCGATGTGTTCACCGACCGCGCCTTCGCGGGCAATCCGCTCGCCGTGGTGGCGGACGCCACCGGACTCACCACGGACCAGATGCAGGCGCTTGCGCACGAGTTCAACCTCTCGGAAACCACGTTCGTGTTGCCCCCGGAATCGACGGAACACACGTTCCGCCTGCGCATCTTCACGCCCAAAGCGGAGCTCCCGTTTGCGGGGCATCCCACGGTGGGAAGCGCGTTCGTCCTGGCGGCGGTGGGGCGCATCCAGCTCCAGGAAGATGTGACACGCATCGTGTTCGGGGAGAACGTGGGGCCGGTACGCGTGGACATTCGTGTGCACGACGGGAAACCGGTGTCATCGCGATTGTGGGCGGCCCGGCTTCCCGAATTCGGCCCACCCACGCCGGAGCGTGAATCGATCGCCAAAGCGCTCGGTCTCGACACCGACGACGTGCTCGCCGACGAGCGCGACAGCCCGGCATCCCTCTCGTGCGGTACGCCGTTCATGTTCGTGCCGCTGCGCTCACTCGACGCGGTCAGACGTGCGCGCATCCAGCGCGAAGCGTGGAATCGCACCATGAATTCGCCCTGGACCGAGGCCGTCTTCCTTTTCTCGCACGAAACCGAATCGAAAGATGTCTCCGTGCACGCACGGATGTTTGCCCCCGCGTTCGGTGTCGAGGAGGATCCGGCCACCGGGGGTGCGGCGGCCGCGTTCGCCGGCTACCTGGCGCGACGCGACAAGCTCACCTCGGGTTCGGGGCGCTGGGTGATCGAGCAGGGAATCGAAATGGGACGGCCCAGCCGCATGGAAGTCGAAGCGGATGCGGCCGATGGTACGCTCACGGCGGTGCGTGTCGCCGGCCCTTCGGTGATCATCACGGAGGGGTATATCAACCTTTAATCGAACGGTTCTCTCCGCTATAATGACGCGGTCCCAGGACGATGGACCCGCGTCTTCGGGGTTCTTCTTCTTCCGACAAACTTTTCTGGTTCTGACAGGTAGTACAGCCGGATGTGTTTCCTCGCCCGCTCACGTCCGGCTGGCGTCCCGCCGCCCGGCGGGACCCGGCGTGGGCATAACGTGGAAGGGTTCCATGCGCCGGCCTGGCATCGGTCTGTTCATTCTTTTCGCGTTTCTATCCGGAAACGCCGCGCGCGCAGCGCCGCTCCTGCCGTCTGCCGATCCGGTGGCCACCTTCATCGCTGTCGCTGACTCCGCTTACCGCGCGGGTGGCGATGCCGCTCTCTCCCCATTCGTCAAAGACAACGACATCCTGACCGGCGCGGCGGTGGCGAAGCTGCTCGACCTCGCTTTCCAGTCCGACAATGCCGCGGCGGCCAGAGCGAATGTCGATTTCGCGCGGCGCCTTGCCGTGGCGCACCAGGCGGCCGGCGGAACCGCGGTGGCGAAGCAGCTGGTGGACACGTATTCGCGTTGGAGCTCCGCGCAGCGCGAGCAGCGCAAGCAGGCGATGGCGATGGAGGGAGCATCCAACGATGCGCGCAAAGCCGGTGATGTCGACAAGGCGATCAAGCTCCTCACCGACGCACGCGCAATCTACGAGAAAATTGGCGACAAACATTCAGCGGCGGTCAACTGGGGCACGATGGGCGTCACCCACTGGACGACGGCCAACTGGGATGTGGTGATCGCCGATTACGACCAGGCGCTGACGGCGCGACGCGCTGTCGAAGATCGCATTCTTGAAGGCAAAACGCTCAACGGCCTCGGCACCGCCTGGATGCAGAAGGGCGAGTGGGCGCGGGCGGCGGATTACTTCCAGCAGGCCATCGATCTGCGCCAGAAGGCGGGCGACCTCACCGGCCTCGGCACCTCGCTCACGTACCTGGGCCACGTCTACAACAACACCGGGCGCTACGTCGAAGCACGCAAGCAGTACGAACGCGCGCTTCCCATCGTACAGTCGCTCAACAATCCCTCGCAGAGCATCGATCTTCTGAGCGGCATCGCGCTTGTCAATGCCAGCATCGGCCGCTACGACGACGCGCGTGACGCGTACGGCCGTGCCATCCAGCTCGCATCCGACAACCACATCACCGACAAGCAGGTGACGCTTCTCCGCAGCGTGGCTGACATGGACCGCCTGCAAAGGCGGTACAACGATGCGCTCGAGCACCTGGCGGAAGCAGAAGCGCTGCTCCCCGCCAACCCCAATCCCACCGAGGAAGCGTATCTGCACCTCAACCGCGGCATGACGTACATGAACATGGGTGAGATGGAAGACGCGCGCGTCGATCTTCTGAAGAGCGCGGAGATCGCGCAGGGTCTGGATGACAAGACGGCGGCGATTCGCGCCCAGAACAGCATTGCATACCTCTACCGCGAACTCGGCGCGTACGACCGCGCGCTCAAGGCCGCCGACGAGGCGAAGGCGCTCGCCGAGAAAGCGTCCAACGGGCGCGAATATCGCAACGCCATGGAGCTGCGCGGTGAAGTGCAGCTGCGCACAGGCAAGTACGACGACGCCCTGGCCAGCTACCAGGAAGCGCTCGCGCAGGATCAGGCCGAC
>DATEHD010000299.1:0-2253 GCA_035279765.1 Candidatus Krumholzibacteriia bacterium
GCTTCCGCGCCCGAGGAGAAATCACTCGCCGAGGCCGTGAGCGACTTTCCCGCCGTCGATCTTCCGAAGGGAGT
This sequence comes from Candidatus Krumholzibacteriia bacterium, assembly GCA_035279765.1. Taxonomy (GTDB): domain Bacteria; phylum Krumholzibacteriota; class Krumholzibacteriia; order WVZY01; family JAKEHA01; genus JAKEHA01. The sequence goes on from DATEHD010000299.1 coordinate 75, forward strand.
CGACCCGGCACAGTTCGGCGCCTTCGTGCACGCCGTGCTCGAGCGCCGCGACGATCTCGGCGAAACCCTCGATGCGAGCATCGCACGCGTCGTGCAGCGCTACGACTTTGGAAAACATGTGTCTGTGGTGACAGACATCACGCGCCAGCGCATCGCAGGGGCGTGCGCGGCGGGACTGGCCGGCGCTTCCACGGGAGCGCAGAGCGAGCTGCCGTTCGCCGTGCGCACCGGACCCGTGCTGCTGCACGGCGTGATCGATCGCCTCGACATGCTCAAGGATGGCGCGCTCGTCACCGATTACAAACTCGGGCTCCCACACGCGAGCCATCACTTCCAGGTGGCCGTCTACGCATGGGCGGCAGAGCGCGTGCTCGGCACGGACAACGTGCGCGCACGCGTCGTGTACCTGGGACACGATCCGATTCGCGTGGATGACGTCGACACGGACTCAGCGCGCGTCACCGCGCTGGTTGAGGCCATGGGGAGCTCCTTTGCATCGGACCAGTTCGAAGCGAAACCGGGAGCGGTGTGCGCGACGTGCGAGCACCGTACGCACTGCGTCTTCGCTGCGGCTGCCGGGTAAGGCGCCGCGACAGCGATCCCCGCCCCTCTGCCACCAGGTTTTTCCACCAACTTTCCGACATCTCAACTGTAGTCCCTCGGCGGTAGTGCTCCGCGATCGCCCATGAACTCCCCGAGGTGAACATCCATGCCCAGGCTAACTACGTTCCTCGCCATGTGTCTTGCATTCCTTGCGTGTGTCGTCGCCGGTTGCGGCAGTGACTCGACATCCCCCGAAAACGACGGCCCCGAGTCATTCTCGCGGATGATGAGCAGTCCTCCCAACAACGAAACTGTCGTCACCGGCGTGGCGGTTTTGTCCGATGGAACCCGGGAGGTGAGCGGCATTTTCACCGAAGCCCTTCACATCACCGGATCTCCCGATTCGATCCTTGCGGGCGGTTCCGACCGCAACTTCGTGGCAGGATTCAAACCCGACGGTTCGCTGGCATTCATGAACCAGGTGGCCGGGGGTGCCGCCGGCATCCGCCGGATGGCGCGTGACCGCGACGACAACCTGTTCCTGGTGGGTTCCTTCGGTGGCAGCACCACGTTCGGCGGCGTTTCGAACACGGCGGTCAACGGCGACATGATCTTCGCGAAGTTGGATCGTTTCGGGAACACGTTCTGGGTGCAAACCGGTTCCGGAGCCGGAACTGACCAGGGGATGGACGTCGCGGTGGCCAGCGACGGAATCGTCTACTTCGCGGGTATCGCCAGCGGCGAAATGAAGGTGGCGGGCGAGGACGTTGGTCAGATTGGGCACTCCACGGGTTTCATGGTCAACGTGAGCAGCGGCGGCGTCGGCATATCACAGCAGACGGCGGGAGTGAGTGGCAACGGCGGGTCTGCGTGCAACGCGGTCGCGAACAGCGCCGACGGCACCGTGGTCGCGTGCGGCACCTACAGCGGCCCCACGTTGGACTTCGCCGGTGACCAACTCAGCCACGGCTCGGGAGAGCTCGACGGTTTCGTCGGGCGTTTCGGAGGTGACGGAACGCCGATGGGGAGCATTCACATGCAGAGTGCGGGCAATGTGATCCCCGAGGACGTGACGACAATCGACAACGACGTCATCGTGACCGGTTCATTCGACGCCACGACGGACTTCGACCCGCCCGGCGCCGGCGGTGCGATCAAGGTCAAGGGAGGCGTCAACGCGTTCGTGGCGCGCTACAGCGAAGCGGGTGCCATGCGCTGGGTCAAAACGTTCAGGCCGGGAAATAACCAGACGGGTTTGAGTTTGTCGCCGCTCCCGGGAGGACACATCCTGGTATGCGGCCGCTTCGAGACCACGATCACGCTCGGCTCGACCACTCTGACATCGACGGGAAATACGGACATCTTCATCGCGCGCCTGGATGGCGATGGCAATGTTCTTTCGGCAAGCCGCATTGGCGGTGCCGGCGAGGAGGTAGATGTGCTCACGGCAACCGCCGGTTCAACGGCCATCATTGTTGGCGATTCGGGATCCAATCCGGTCTCCTTTCCTGACGGAACCCATCGCAAGAGACTCGGCATCTTCGACAGCTACATTTTTCAACAGCCGTAGTGACCAAGTAGTTACATGTTCGCGAGGCGGAGCGCGTCTCGAAGCGGACGCGCGTTGGCCAGTGCC
>DATEHD010000300.1:0-3612 GCA_035279765.1 Candidatus Krumholzibacteriia bacterium
CGTCCGCGTGCGACAGGAAGTTCGCCACCGTGGTTCCGAGCACCGACTTCACGCTCAGGTAGAGGCGCGCCGTGTCGAGGTTGCTGTCGATGTACACCGCGCATAGATTGAAAAAAGCCCAGAACGGCAGCCAGAAGAAAAGCCCGAGCAGGATCAGGAACACAGCGAACTTCACGTCCGAAAGCGCGACTCCCATCTCCCTGAACTTCTGCCCCAGCGACGTGGTCACCGATTCCTTGGGCGGCTCCTTGTAGAAGAAGAGTGTCACCAGCAGCATCACCGCCACCGCCGCCGTCGCCGAATAGAAGGCGAGCTTCCACGAGATGGCGCGCAGGTGTCCGGCCACGATGGGGCCAAAGGTGCCGCCGATGTTGACCATCGCGTAGAAGATGCCGAAGCCGAGCGTCTTGTTGGTGGAATCCGACGTCAGACGCACCGTGCCCGAGATGAGCGGCTTGAAGATGCCCGCCGCGAACGCAATGCTCAACATCGTGAGTTTGATTTCCGTGAGCGAGTGCGCGACCTGCAGGAGCAACACCGCCGGCAGGTAGGCAAGGCACGCCACGATCAGGAGCTTCTTGAAGCCGAACCTGTCTGCGAACGTCCCCGAGAAAACAGGAATGCAATAGCTCACGAAGAGAAACAGGCTCTGGACGACCCCCAGGTCTCCGCGCTTGAAGCCCAGGTGCTCCATGTAAATGCCGAAGCCGAAGTAGATGCCGTAATACGCGAAGCGCTCGAGGATCTCGATGAAGTTGGCGACCCAGAATACCGGCGGAAAGGGTGTGCGGCCGGGCGCTGTGGGGCGCGGCACTTGACCAGCGTTGGTGCTCATGAGCTCCTGCCTTGGTTCGAGAATCTGGTACGCGGGGATTTCGAACAGGATACGTGGCGAGCGGCAGGACGGTCAACTGTGGGGACGGGCGTCTCCCTACCGACGAATGAATGGCTCGCGAGCCGGAAGACACGCCCGCGCGCCACTCATCCCTCGTTGCTGTCGAATAAGAACGACTACTTGGTCTGCAGGAGCTCGCGGTACGCCGTGTGGTACAGCTCCGTGTACCCCTTCATCGCGTCGCGCATCTTATCGTTGGTCGCGTATTCGTGCATCGCTGATTCCACGCCAGCCAGGTTCTCCACTTCGTACTCCAGAACGACCCGATTCAGATCACCGGTCATATCCGTGAGCACGCGGTGATTGGGTATCTTGGCGGCCTTGGCCGCGGTCTTGAACTGGTCGGCGAGCTTGCTCGCATTGCCGGGTTTGGCGATGAAAATATTGCGAACGACTATCATGTTGATCTTCCTTTCTGGGCTGAAACGATATCCGAAACAATCCGCAAATGATGGCGGTTGTGGATACGGAGGAATTTTAGCGCATCGTCGCGCTTCAATACACCGAACATGAAATGTTTGAACCACCTTTCGGGCTCCAGGTTCCCGGCGGCGGCGACCTGGCGCCCGGCCTCCTCGAGGAGCGAAGTGAGCTCGGCGGGCGAGATATCGGCCTGCGGCAGGGCGCGTTCGGGCGCTTGGCCCCGGCCGCGGATGATACGGCCGGTCGTGAAGACCACTACCCGGATGACCGGGGGGCGCGACGGGGGCGGTGGAGGTTCGGACTTGGTCAGCACGCCGCAGGTGCCGATCATGGCCAGGCAGCAGTGCTGAACGTGCATACCCACCGACCAGCCGGAAACGGCGGGGACGGTCACTTGGGCGCTTGCGATCGCGGCCCGCAACTCCTCCAGACGATACGCATCGTTCATGAACGCTCCTCCGCGAACGCGAGCAAGTAGCCGTCCGGGTCGCGCACGCCGAACTCCAGCGTGCCGTAATCCATCTCCTCCAGCGGCCAGACCATCTCAACCTTGTCCTTCAGCGTCGCATACAAGTCCGCGACGCCATCCATGTTGAAGTAAAAGCTGCCGGTGAAGGCCGGTACCTTGCCCAGGTGGTCTCCCGTCGAGAGCAGAAGCACCACGGTGTCGCGCCCCAGCATGCAGTTCTCGCCGCCGCCGTCGTTGGCGGCGCGCCACGCCAACTCGAAACCGAGCAGGTCGCGATAGAAGGCGAGCGAGCGGTCGATATCGGTGACGCGAAGCACGGGCATTACCAGGTTCATGCGCACGGGACCATTCTAGGTTGGCGTCCCGGCCGCGTCCAGCAGCGCATCCGTGATTGCGAAGCACGAACTCCACCTTAAACAGGAGACGAATCCGGTTTCATGCTGGCGCCGTGACTGCGTTATTCCTGTCAGGAGTGCGTCCCATGCGGAGGTGAACAATGACAAAAACAAAAGTATTCCTGGGTCTGTGTGTCGCCGCAGGTGCGGTGGCGGCGGGCGTGATGATGAGAAAGCGCGGTCAGAGGAAGGTCGAGGGCAAACTGAACGCCGGCGGCAAGCCGGGTATTTCAGGAAACGTGAACCGGCGTGTCAGCGGCTCGGCAACCATGCGCTCGAGGCCGGCCCGGCATCCGCAGCACTGACCCATTCCCCGTCGAGGGGTTCCATCAACAACACATCCCTGGAGGACGAACGATGACAAAGACGAAGGCATTTCTTTCGGTGTTTGGAGTATTGGCCGCCGCGGGCGCGGTGGTCGCGGGCATTCTGATCAAGAACCGCGGCAAGGTTGAGGTCGAAGGCCGTCTCGAAACCAAGGGCGACGGCCTCGGGCGCTCGAAGGGTATTCACGGCCAGGCGACGATGAACGTGAACCGGCCTTCTCCCACCCGCTAACGACACCGGCGAAGGAGCTCCGTTGCATGCGCTGCGACGAAGCTCCTCCGCCGTCCAGTCCTCTGCTATTGCCGCGTGGATTACTTCAACAGCGTCAGCTTGTAGCTACGCGTACCCGACGGCGATGTCAGGCGCGCGAAATAAACGCCTGTGCCCACCGCATTCCCGTGATCGTCATGGCCGCTCCACGTTTTCGTGTACGCGCCCGCGGGCGTCACCGCATCCACAAGTGTCGCGACATGCGCGCCGCGTGTATCGAATACGTCGATCGTGACACGCCCCTTCGCAGGCAACGTGTAACGAACCGTCGTCTCCGGATTGAACGGATTCGGATACGCCGAGATGGAGAGCTCGTAGCTCGTCGGTGTTCCGCCGACACCTGTGAGTGTTCCCGTGCTCGCCGCGCCGCTTTCATTGCACGCGTGGTCGGTGGCAGTCACGAAGTAGTACGCGTAGACCGGCGGCGGAACATTCATCCCCGGCGTCACCGTGTTGTTGACGAACGTCGCGGAAGCAAACGAGTTGGTGCTGTTACCGTAGACAGAGAAGTGATCGAAATCGGGCGCGCTCGACGAATTCCATGAAAGGTGACCCGCTGCGTACGTCAAGTTCGTGGGAACTCCCGGCGGGAGGTTGTCGACCGAAGAGCCGCTATCGATCGGTGAATCGTAGAAAACGCCCGGCGTCGCCGTATGAGCCCGGATGAAATAGTAGGAGTAGTGCGGCCCCGCACACGTCGAATCCCCGTCGGTCGGCGCGGGCATCTCGTACTCAGCTGCCATGGTCGCGGGAATCTGGGCGACCGACACCCATGCCGGACCGGCCGGTGAGTTGGTTCGACGAAAGGCCTCGTACTGCGTCACCCTCGGATT
>DATEHD010000301.1:0-4511 GCA_035279765.1 Candidatus Krumholzibacteriia bacterium
ATCGACAACAACAAGATGTACGCGGCCACTGACGATGGCGCATGGAAGAGAGATCTGGTTGCGTCGGGAACGTGGTCGCATTTCGGCGACATCTTCACGCCCGATCAATCCGAAAACCTGCGGAGCATCGCGGTGGGTGGAACGCGCCTCGTGGCCTGCGGCGGAAGCAACGGAATCATGTTCTTTCGCGACCCGGGCGATCCCGACTGGACCGAGTCCTTTCTGAACAATATCGGGCTCGGCCCCGGGAGAGCCGCGCAAACCTCGATCTTTACCGGGAGCCTCTGGCTCGTCGGCGAGGCGTCGGGCGTGTATCACAGCACGAACGCGCAATCGCCGTGGACGCTGACAGACATCGGTTTGGGGCCGCTGCAGAATGTGCGCTTCGCGTTGCATGGGACGCGCATCTTCGCCGCCTTCCGGATCACGACCGGCGCCGCCATCGAGTTCAGCGATGACGGCCTCACCTGGACGTTGCTCGATTTCCAGCCTGGAGCATTCGTGCTCGGGCTCGCCACCCACAATAACTCGCTCTACGCCGCACGCACCGACGGCCTGTGGGTTCGCGACATCTCCACAGTTGCGACCCAGCCGGCCTCGTTCGGAAGCCTCAAGTCGCTCTTTCTCAAGCCCAAGAAGTAACCGCAGATCCAGCATCAGCCTTGGGCCCGCCGGAGTATTGACGGCGCCGGGGCCAATGGGGGCTCCGGCCCTTGCAACGCGGCGCCGTCGGTCCACGTATGCTAATATCACCCGAGCCGCGCCCGGCCACCCACCTCCGGCGCGGCATTTCGCTATTCGCTATTTCAAGGAGGACCCATGCGCCCGCGCCATCTTCGTGCAGCTGTCTGTGTGCTGCTCCTGACCACCCTTGCGAGCGTCGCATTCGCGGCCACACCCAACGAGCCCCGTCTCGATCCCAACGTCGCACCGACCACGGAAGCGGTCGTGCTGAACCTGGATGCGAACCAGGACAACTACAACGGCTCGGTGAAGATCCAGCTTCACGTCACCAAGGCGACGCGCGAGTTCCTGTTTCACGCCGAAGAAATGAAGCTCGACAAGGTCGCGCTCACCGGCGCGAGCGGTGCCATCCCGGTGACGATCAGCGAAGCGGGCGATCGCGGCACGCAGAAGGCAACCACGCAGACGGATCTCGCCGCGGGCGACTACACGTTTGCGATCGACTTTTCGAAGCCGTACAACACCAAGGCGGTCGGGTTGTACAAGGGCAAGTTCGAAGGCAAGGGTTACCTCTTCACTCAGTTCGAATCGCTCGACGCGCGCAAGGCGTTCCCGTGCTGGGACGAGCCGATCTACAAGATTCCATGGAACATGACGATCACCGTGCCGATGCAGCAGGTGGCCGTGTTCAACACGCCCGTCGACAAAGAGCAGCAGGGTGCCAGCACGGTGACGTACGTGTTCAAGCAGACGCCGCCGACGTCGTCGTACCTCATCGCCGTCGCCGCGGGTCCGTTCGAGAGCGTGCCCATCACGGGCCAGTCGGTGCCGGGACGCATCTACGTGTGCAAGGGACAGAAGAAGCTCACCGCGCAGGCGGTCTCGATTGCGCCCACGATCCTGGCGGCGGAAGAGAAGTATTTCGGCATGAAGTATCCGTACGAGAAGCTGGATTTCATCGCCGTGCCCGAATACTGGCCGGGTGCCATGGAGAATCCTGGCTTCATCACGTTCTCGGACAAACTCCTGCTCGTCGATCCCGCGGGAGCCAGTCTTTCGCAAAAGCAGGCGCTGGCCATGGTGATCATCCATGAAGAAGCGCACATGTGGTTCGGCGATCTGGTCACCATGGCGTGGTGGGACGACCTGTGGCTGAACGAGTCCTTCGCCGACTGGGTCGCGGTCAAGATGATGCCGGAGCTGTATCCGGAATACGGCTACGAAACGCGCGAGCTGCAGGAAGTCGACAGGACCATGGGGACGGATGCCAATGCCGTCACCACTCCGGTGCGCCGCCCGGTAAACTCGGGCGCCGACATCATGGAGGACCTCGACATCACCTACAAGAAGGGCCGCACCGTCCTCAAGATGGTGGAGGCCTTCATCGGTCCGGACAAGTTCCAGCTCGGCGTGCAGAGCTATCTCAACGCGCACAAATGGAAGAACGCGGTGGCGGGCGACCTGTTCTCGGCGCTCGCGGATGCGTCGGGCAAGAACATCGAGCCCATGCTCGCCAGCTATCTCGACCAGGCCGGGTTCCCGCTGCTCAAAGTGGGGGTCGATCCCAGTGGCATGGTGACGCTCTCGCAGTCGCGCTTCCACAACGCCGGCTCCACCGCGAGCAACGAGAACTGGACCATGCCGGTGCGCCTCAAGATTTCCGACGGCAAGAATGTGCAGACGAAAGTTGTCGTCCTCGACAAACCGGAGCAGAAGTTCGAAGTGGCCGGCAAGGTGGACTGGGTCATGCCGGACCAGGACGGCGTCGGGTACTACCGCTGGATCGTGCCGAGTGACATGATGCGCAAGATCGCGTCCGATCCCGACAAGACCATGTCGAAGCGCGAGCGCACGCGCTTTCTCGGCAACACGCGCGCACTCTTGAACGCGGGCGAGATCAAGGGCGATGAGTATCTCGCCATCGCCGCAAGCATGGCGAGCCATCCCGAGCCCGAGATCATCTCGTCGGTAATGACGGACCTGCAGAGTCTTGCGGTGCCATTCGTGACGCCTGATCTGGAGGCGCCGTTCGAGAAGTATGTGCGCAAGACCCTCCAGCCGGCGCGCGACCGCTACGGGATCGAGCCCAAGAGCGACGATCCGGACGACGTGCGTCTCATTCGTCCGCAGCTCATCACGTGGCTCGGCATGTGCGAGGACCCGCAGGTGGTCACGTACTGCGACGGCGTGACCGACAAGTTCATGCAGGATCCGGCGAGCGTGGATCCGACGATTGCCGGGGCCGCGCTCGCAGTGACGGCGGCCAACGGCGGCCAGGCGCGCTTCGACCAATTCCGCGGCAAGTTCGAAGCGGCGGCGACGCCGGCCGACAAGTCGCGTTACATGAGTGCGATGGGCAACTTCCGCGATCCGAAGATCCAGGATGAAGTGCTGGCATACGCGCTGACGCCCAACGTGCGGGTCATGGACCGCTTCCAGCTGATCGGCGGCATGTTCATGACGGAAGCGGGGCGCGACAAGGTGTACGGGTGGATGACGAAAAACTACGACAAGCTCGCCTCCGGGCTTCCTGTCGAGTTCCAGGCGTATTTCCCGTTCTTCGTGAGTGGCTGCGAGGAGCAGCGTCTCGATGCCGCGAAGAAGTTTTTCGCCGAGCCGGCGCACAAAGTCGACGGCACCGATCGCAACCTGGAGAAAACCGCGTCGCAGATCGGGGATTGTTTGAATTTGCGTGAGCGCGAAGGCGCGGCGGTGGCGGCGTACCTGAAGGCCGCACCCTGACGGGGCCCGGCGCTGCACGGGAATCATGCCTGCTTACGTCATCGTTCAGGTCGATATTCACGACCCGGTTGCGTACGAGCGCTATAAAGCCATGGCGCCCGCCAGCATTGCTGCGCATGGCGGGCGCTATATCGCGCGCGGTGGACATTCGGAGGCACTTGAAGGACAATGGGACCCGTGCCGCGTGGTGATTCTCGAGTTCGAGAGCGTGGAGAGCGCCAAACAATGGGTCGACTCTCCGGAATACCGCGAAGCGCGATGTTTGCGCCACGCGTCCGCACACACCCGGATGATCGTGGTGGAAGGATTGCCACGATAAAGAGACTGAGACACGCGGGGAGACCCGCGCGAGAAGTACAAGAAACAGGCCGCGCCCGTCCGATGGTAACAGGAGTCTGCTGATGTCCGGTCAGCCTTCGCTTCGCTTCGCCGTGGTAGGCAGCGGTCCGGCCGGTTTCTACGCGGCCGAAGCACTGCTCGCGGCCGAATCATCACCGCTCGTCGACGTCTACGACTCGCTGCCCGCGCCGTTCGGCCTGGTCCGTTACGGCGTCGCACCCGACCATCCCAAGATCAAGAACATCATCGCGCGTTACGAAAAAACCGCGGCGCACCCGGGGTTTGCATTCTTCGGCAACGTGACCGTTGGCAAGGACATCACGGTGGAAGAAATGCGCCGCTTCTACGACGCCATCGTCTTTGCCAACGGCGCACAAACTGACCGCCGGCTCGGCGTTCCCGGCGAAGACCTGCCGGGGAGCTACACCGCGACGGAATTCGTGGCGTGGTACAACGGGCACCCCGACTACCAGGACCGCGAGTTCGATCTCTCGCACGAGTGCGTGGTGGTGATCGGCCAGGGCAACGTGGCCGTCGACGTGGCGCGCATCCTGTGCAAGACCGTCGACGAGCTCAAGGACACGGACATTACCGCGCGCGCGCTCGAGGTGCTGGCGGAGTCGCGCGTGCGCGAAGTGCGCATGATCGGTCGCCGTGGCCCCGTGCAGGCGGCATTCACGCCTCCCGAGATGAAGGAGCTGGGCGAGTTCGAGGACTGCGATCTCGTTGTAGATGCAGCCGAGCTC
>DATEHD010000302.1:0-4507 GCA_035279765.1 Candidatus Krumholzibacteriia bacterium
TCCTCCCGCGCTGGGTTGTTCACGCAATTCCACTGGAGGTGTGCTCATGATTACGTCCTCTCGTTCCGCTCGTGAAGTTCTTTTCGAAACAGATCAGATCGTCGCTCAAGATCGCAAGCTCACGTTGCGCCTGCTCATCAATCTGCATGACATCGAGCGCAATAAGTTCTACCTGGAGCTCGGGTACGGCTCGATGTTCGATTACTGCACCGGGCACTTGAAATATCCAGACGGCGCCGCGGTGCGAAGAATCCGCACAGCCCGTTGCCTCGCACAGCATCCTCAGCTAATGCCTCTCCTCGAATCCGGTGAGGTCAATCCAACAACTGTTGCGGCGGTATACAAGCACATCACTCCTGAAAATGCCGAGGCAGTCATCGACGCCATCAAGGGTAAGTCCACGCGCGAAGTGGAGCGCTTCATTGCGGCCCTGCAACCGTTGAGTGTCATTCCCCCGGATCGCTCACGCCCCGTGGTCGTGCCGATCGTGGAGTGCGTCAAAATCACCACCGGCGCCGGCGGTAAAAAGTCATCCAGTGTCGATGAATCGACACCCGCGGCTCCAATCGTGGTTGAGCACGAGGTGCGTCAGTTCAAGCGAATGGTTCGTTCGGAGTTCACCGTTGAAGAAGAAACCATGCAGAAGCTCGACCGTGTTCGATCATTGGCATCACATCGCTTGTCGATGGGCACGTCGCTCGGACAGCTCATCGACTTCATGGCTGATTATTTTCTCAAGCGTGAGGATCCGATTCAGCGCGAGGCGAGGCGTGAGCAGCGCACCACCATCACAAGGGCGCTGGCTCCAACGTCAAACAATCCGCGGCAAATTCCGGCCGCCGTGCACGATCAGGTGTTTGCGCGCGATCAGCGCTGCACCTACGTCGGCCCCGACGGCAAACGGTGCAATTCAACTCATGTGCTCCAGGTCGATCACATCCGGCCGGTGGCCCGCCGCGGTGCGAGTGTAATTGAAAACCTGCGGTTGCTCTGCGCGGGGCACAATCGGCTGGAGTCGGAGCGGCTGATGGGGAAGCGCCACGTAATCCGCGAGTCCCGGGCAAGCTACGCGGTTGCGTGATCCCGAGCGAGGGCTGAGCGCGGCGTAGTCTGGGTCTGGCCATCCGCAACGTAACGGACTCGCAACGTTTCTGATGCAGCGCACGCTCTGCTATACTGCGCGCATGCATTTGCTATTCGCGGGGTTGCTCGCGTTCACGGCCGGTACTGTGTTCGGGATTTTCGGTGCGGGTGGGTCCATCCTGCTGGTGCCGATTCTCGTCTATGTGCTGCACGTGCCCGTGAAAACCGCGCTCGGCATGTCGCTGTTCATCCTGATGTGCACCGGCCTGCTCGCCGCGCTGGCCCACGCTCGATCCATGAACGTGCGCTGGGCGATCGGTATTCGCTGGGCCATCGCGGGAATTCTCGGCGCGTATGCGGGCGGGCGTGTCGCCGAGTTCATCCCGGAAGGTGTGCTGCTCACCATTTTCGCGGTGGTGGTTGTCGCCGCGTCGCTCTTCATGATCTTGCGCCGCGTGCCGTATGCGAGCGGCGAAGCAGAACACGTCCCGCCGCTGCGCGCCATGTTTGTCGGCGCCGTGCTCGGATTTCTCACCGGCATGATCGGCGTCGGCGGCGGCTTTCTGCTCGTCCCGGCGCTGGTGCTTGTGTGCGGAATGGACGTGAAGCACGCCATTGGCACATCGCTTCTCATCATCGCGATCAATTCGCTGGGCGGATTCCTCGGCTTTGCGGCGCACCAGACCTTCCCGTGGTCGCTCACACTCACCATCGTCGCCTTCAACGCGATGGGAAGCCTGCTCGGTGAACGGCTCAGCAAACCGCTTCCCGCGCACCGGCTGCGCCCCGCCTTTGGCGTGTTCTTGCTGTTGGTAGGGACGGTGCTGGTGGCGCAAAACGTGATTGGTCTGCTGAAGCACTAGCAGCGTATTTCGTTGTATAATGCCGGCCGCAACGGCCGCTTGTTTACTTCAAACTCCGGAGCACATTCATGTTTGATCTCAATGCCGTCCAGTCCGCCATCCGCGAGCTCGGATTCGACGCCTGGCTTTTCTACGATTTTCGCGGCAGCAATCCCGTCGCGCGAAATATTCTGAAGCTCGAAGGCGGTATGAATTCACGCCGCTTCATGTATCTCGTCCCCGCGCAGGGCGAGCCGCGCAAGCTCGTGCATCGCATCGAAGCGGGCGCACTCGATTCACTCCCGGGCGGGAAGAACGTCTACCTCAAGTGGCAGGAGCTTGACGCCGGCGTGCGCGAGCTTGTTTCCGGCCACAAGAAAGTGGCGATGGAATATTCGCCCAAGAACGCGATTCCCTACGTCTCCATTGTGGACGCCGGAACCATCGAGCTCGTGAAGAGCACCGGCGTCGAGGTGCACTCGTCGGGCGATCTCATCCAGATCTTCGATGCCGCGTGGAGCGACGAGGTGTGGAAAATGCACCTCGAGGCCGACAAGCACACGCAGAGCGCGTACGACGTCGCGTGGAAAACGATGGCCGAGGGCGTGCGCCGCGGCAAACCGGTCCGCGAAGTGGAAGTGCAGAAGGCGATCATGGATCATTTCGCGGCGCACAAGCTCACCACCTATCATCCGCCCATTGTCGGCGTGGGACCGCACGGCGGAGATCCGCACTATGAGCCGGTGCCGATGAAAGACAGCCCGATCAACAAGGACGACTTCGTGCTCGTCGACCTGTGGGCCAAGGTCGACCGTCCGGGCGGTGTGTACAGTGACCTGACCCGGGTGGGTTTCATGGGCGAAAAGGTCCCCGAAAAATACACAAAGGTGTTCGACATCGTCGCTGCTGCTCGTGACGCCGCCATCGACTGTGTGCGCGATGCTTTCAAAGCGGGCAAGCCCGTGTACGGCTGGCAGGTTGACGACGCCGCGCGCAACGTGATCAAGAAAGCCGGCTACGGCGACCAGTTTGTCCACCGCACCGGTCACAGCATCGGCACGGAAGTGCACGGCAACGGCGCCAACATGGACAATCTCGAGACGCACGACGAGCGTCGCATCCTGAAGCGCACATGCTTCTCGATCGAGCCGGGCATCTATCTGCCCGAGTTCGGCGTACGCCTGGAGAACGATGTGTTCATCGACGGCGACGGCCAGGTCCACGTCACCGGCGGGATCCAGAAGGAAGTCGTTGCGATTCTGGCCCAATACTAGGGAGAGAGTTTGAACGCGCTGCTCACCGATATGATCGGCAGCCTGCATGCCAGCGGCCGCGCGATCGATGCGCTGGCATCGGGCGTGGCACCTGCATTCGCGGCCGCGCAGCCTGCGCCCGGCAAGTGGTCGGTCAACGAGGTGCTCGGCCACCTCGCCGACGAGGAGCGTCACGACTTTCGTATGCGCATCGACTACATGCTGCACCGACCCGGTGAATCATGGCCGGCCATCGATCCTGAGCGCACGGTGCGGGAGGCGCAATTCAACAAGCAGTCGCTCGAAGATCTCCGCTCAGACTTCAGGCATGAGCGCGCACAGTCGCTCGCGTGGCTCGGCGGTCTCCATGATGCCAACTGGGACGCGTCGTACGATCACCCGAAGATGGGGGGCTTCACTGCCGCTTCCATGCTGTGCGCCTGGGCCGCGCACGATTTGCTGCACCTGCGGCAAATTGAGCGCATTTTGTTTCAGCATCTGCGCGCCGCCGCGGCGCCCGACCGGACTGATTATGCCGGCGAGTGGTAAGACGCAAGTAGAACGCACACCCACGTGACCGACGAGTTTCTTTTTCAATCCAACGAGCCGTTCTTCGCGCAAACTCCAGATGGCGGCGAAGAAGTTGCTACGCATGAGCTGACCCGGCTCGGCGCCACCGACGTGAGGCCCGGCTACCGCGGCCTCTACTTTCATGCCGATCGCGAAGCGCTCTATCGCATCGTCTACTGCGCACTCACCGTATCGCGCGTGCTCTGTCCGCTGCTTCGCTTCCAGTGTCACAGCCCCGAGTATCTCTACAAGCGGGTGCACTCGATCGACTGGGATCACCTGTTCACGCCCTCGGACACCTTCGCCGTGTTTGCCACGGTTGCCAACAGCACCATCCGGCATTCGCAGTACGCGGCGCTCACCGTGAAGGACGCGGTGGTCGATCAGTTTAGGGAGCGCAAGGGCGAGCGCCCCAATGTCGAGCCCACGACGCCCGACCTGTGGATCAACCTGTACCTGCACGCCAACCGCGCCACCATCTCCCTCGATCTTTCGGGTGGTTCGATGCACCGCCGCGGCTACCGCGTCGAATCCATCGAGGCTCCCATGCAGGAAACCGTCGCCGCCGTGCTGGTGGCGATGACGGAGTGGGACGGCGAGACGCCGCTCGTCGATCCCATGTGCGGCTCGGGCACCATTCTGTGCGAAGCGTTGATGCGCTACTGCCGTGTACCCGCCGCATACCTCCGGCCGAAGCAGGGCGTGCGCTTCATGCCCGGCTTCGACGCGCGCGCCTGGAAGGCGATGAAGGAAACCGCG
>DATEHD010000303.1:0-3094 GCA_035279765.1 Candidatus Krumholzibacteriia bacterium
CGAGCAGTTTGGCCACGCACGCTTCCAGCGCCAGAATGGTGGGATCGTCGCCGAAGACATCGTCGCCCACCTCGGCCTCGGCCATGGCACGGCGCATCGCGGCCGTGGGCCGCGTGACGGTGTCGCTGCGAAGATCGATCAGGCGTGACGGTGTCATGGCAAACGAGTGCGCGGCGCCATGACGGCGCCGCACCCGGTCAGAAATCAGGGGATGGGATCAGGCGTTCGCGACGAGATCCTTGAGCTCTTTCGAAACCTTGAAAACGGGAACCTTGCGATCGGGCACTGGCACCGCGTCGCCGGTACGGGGATTCCGCGCCATGCGCGACTTGCGCTTCTTCACCTTGAAAGTGCCGAACCCGCGAATCTCGTAGTGCTTGCCGTCGGCAAGCGCCTTCGAGATGGACTCGAGGAACATGTCCATCGCCGTCGCGACGTCCTTCTTGGTCAGGCCCGTCTTGCTGGCGATGTCCTCGACGATTTCTGCCTTCGTCATCGATAGCCTCCTTGGGGCAGGAAGTCTTCAACGCCCATTCTAACGATAAGTCCAACAAGGTCAAGGGGGTTGTGGTGAGGGGGAGGAGACCGGGTGGGCGCTCGGGGGCGGGCAGCGCCCGCTCAGTCAGATCCTCGCCCGGGGAATGCCCAATGGCAGCGGGCTGCGGATTCCTTCGCGGGTCGCTGCCCGAACCCCCTCGCTCGTGCCCCCTTTCGCGTCCACCTAAGAAAAAGAGTGAAGTCGTTTGCTGCCGCAAACGACGCGGAGCAGCACGCGCTTTCTGGCTCTTGGTCTGCTTCGCCACCCACGCGCATTCACACCCGCTCGGTGTCGATGGGACGTGCGACCGCGAAACAAAGGCGGAAGGCGAACCTGCAACGGGTCCGTCTCATTCTGACACGACGGCGCGATGCGATGCGATGTCATGTGGAAGAACGGGAACACGCGCGTCTTCTGCCGCGCGCGCCATGCTGCGGCGCAACTCAGAAGTTGGCGTCCTCATGCGGAGTGTCCGGGCTTGGTACGGCGGTTGCGTATGCGGCCATCCGTGCTGCGGGGTAGTCGCCGCTAATGCATCTGCATGAAGAGTCCACCGCACTGCTCCGCAGCCAAGAGAATACAACGACCGCGACCGGGAACAACCGGCCACTGCGGGCAGAGTTGAGAAGGAGAATTATCATGGCGTTTCGCAAGCAGGCAGCGCTCGCACTGGCGCTGGCATCGGTGATCCTGTTCGTCGGATGCACCAACGAAGTCACCGCGCCCAACAATACGGACGACCAGCCGGTGCCGCCGCCGACCAACGTCACGGCTTTTGCGCTGACCGACGGCAGCGTCCGCGTCAAATGGGACGCGAGCTCGGAGCCGACAATCAACGGGTACAATCTCTATCGCCGGGAAGTCGGCCACGGTGGACCAAAGCGGCTCAACGGCGCGCGCATTCTCGCCACGCAGTACCACGACGGCGGAACGGCTGCGCCCATGCAATACGAGTATCGCGTGACGGCGGTGAATTCGAAAGGCAAGGAGAGCCACTGGACGGCTGTTGTCATCCAGGCCCGAACGATCGTCGATCCTGGCACCAACAAAATTCCTTCTCCCTTCGCGGACTAGTCGTCCCTCGAGCAGGTGCGCACGGGAAGCCCCTTCGCGAACAGCGAAGGGGCTTTCGACTTTTTGGGGCAAGACTAGAGCGCGGAGACGGCGGTAGCGACGAGCGAGTAATAGAGGTTCACGGCCAGGTGCAGAACCGGGCCGAGAATCTTCCACAAAATGCCCGACCACAGCAGCACCATCAGCACCAGAAATCCCCAGCGCCCCACCGAGGCCAGCACTTCGCGCGGTCCGGCGGGAAGATAGCGCATCAGGATCCAATGTCCGTCGAGCGGCGGAATCGGAATCAGGTTGAACAGCGCCAGCACGCAGTTCACCGTGATCATGCTGCTGAAGAGTGTGTTGAAGAAGAACAGCGACCGTTCCCCGTTTTCCGCGAGGCCGGGCACGTGCTTGAACAGCAGCCCGATGATGATCCACAACACCGAGCAGACCAGTGCCAGCAGAAAGTTGGACGCGGGGCCCGCCGCGGCCACGTAGGCGTTGTGGACCACAGGATTGCGCAGGTTGGCGGAATTGACGGGCACGGGCTTGGCCCAACCCAGAAACGGAACGCCGGATAGATACGATGCGACAGGCAGAAGAATGCTTCCGATCGGATCGATGTGCGGGATGGGATTCATCGTGATGCGCCCCATGGAGCGGGCGGTGGGATCGCCGAAATGCTCCGCCGCGAGGCCGTGAGCATTCTCATGCACGATGACTGAAAACAGAAACGCCACCAGTCCGACGGCGGCGGTCAGAAAATCGGGGGTCATCGGACGTGGAGCACCTTGTGAGTTTGGGGAATCACACGAACGTCGTCCAGATGGACGCTCGCGGCGCGCGCGCCTTCCTGCGCCAGTTCGAGCAGTGACGCACGGCCTTCGCGCGTGGACTGCCGGCCCATCAGTGTCTCACTCTCCGGCTGGATGACCAATGGAATCTTGCGGCTCACCTCGGCAACCAGGCGGGCAGCGTTTTCGATTTCTTCCACCGTTGCCTTGAGATCGACGATCACCTTGACGAACACGGGGCGCGCATCGCTGCGTGCGGGGTCAAAGGGGCTGCCGCGCAGCACGCGCAGAAAGGCGCGATGCGTCGCGGCGTGGTCGATACCCGTGGCCGATGCCAGCTTCACATCGGCCGCAATCACGTCGACGTCGTCGATGAGCGATGCCAGCGCTTCGGGGTGGAGTCCCGCCGTTTCGAGATAGATGCGTAGCTCCTTCGCGCGCAAGGCACGCGCCAGCGCCCGCACGGCCTCGGGCTGCTCCAGCGGTTCCCCGCCGGTGATGCTCACCGTGCTCACGGGGGCGTTGCGCTTTGCCATGTCGAGCACATCGGAAACGACGTCGGCCAGCGCCACCGGGTTCGAGCGCCACGGCCGCTCCCCGCCAGGTGCGCGGGAGTGAATGACGAAGCGCGGCGTCTGCACCTTGCTGTAGACGGTGTCGCACCACGAACATGTCGCCACGCAGCCCGCCGTGCGCACGAAGATCT
>DATEHD010000304.1:0-4035 GCA_035279765.1 Candidatus Krumholzibacteriia bacterium
TTCGGAAACACCACCAACCTGTTCTTCGGCAACGAGCGCATGCGCGGCAACATCTTCAAATGCACGAAGACAACCAACCTCAAGGAGTACCGTTTCTATCTCAATCCCACCGCATCCACGGAGATGTGGTTTCTCGTGTACGAGGGAGACACCGATACCGGTTTTTATTCGCTCGTGCAGATATCGGATCTGACGCCCACCACGACGGGAGAAGGGTGGTACAGCTCGGGCGACATCCAGGTGCGCATGACGAGGAATCGCTACTACATGATTGCGGCGACCTTCATTGCCACCACCGAGTATTTCAACCAGACGTCGGTGGCGCCGTTTCCGGCTCCAGCGTCGTTCGGCTCGCTTGTCGGTGTGGCGGGATGGAACTGGTCGCCATACACCATATTCCCGCCCTTCGGACAGCAGCTCGTCACGACGGATGCGTTCAATGCACCGGTCGCGTATTACCAGACCGTGATCACGTCGGGTGTGGTGCCGTGGGCGTCGGCGTCGATCGAGTCAGGAACCGTGCGCCGGGGCGCGACGACAAAAATCGATCTCGCGCTGGACGCGTCGGCGGTGCGTCCCGGGGACTACAACGCCAATGTTCGCATTCACTCCAACGATCCGGTGACACCTGATGTCGTGATTCCGGTGCATCTGCACGTCAACGATGGCGCCGACATCAAGTTCGCGAGCGGGCCGGTTGATTTCGGCGAGTCTTTCGTCGGCGCGTCGGCCGCCGACACCGTCATCGTTTCCAACGCGGGAACGCTGCCGCTCAACGTGACGAGCATGTCGTGCAGTGATGCCGCGTTCAAGATCGCGCCGTCTTCGCTATTCCTGAACCCCGGCGAGATCACACCGGTGACGGTGACCTTCACGCCGAAGGCCGAAGGCACGCGCGCGGCCACGCTCACGGTGAAGAGCAACGATCCCGACGAGGCGGTTCTCACGGTGCCGCTGGCAGGCATCGGCCGCCGGCCGCCCCGCATTGCGATCAGCTCGTCGTTGCTCGTGCAGAAAATGAAACCCGACCTCACGGCGACACGCACATTCTCGATATCCAACCCGGGCGAGAGCGCGCTCAGCTTTGCCTTCGATGTGTTGAAGAAGCACGCGGTGGCACCGCCGGGACGAAAGATTCTTCCGGGCGATGAGCCGCCCACGCGGTCGGCGCGGCAGGGCGGCGTCGAACATCATGGCTCGCCCTATTCCGGACATCGGGCGGGCAGCCGTCGCGAAGAGATGCACCGGAGCGCGGCGAGCTTCGTTGGCACCGGTCTGCATGTGCTCGTCTTGCGCACGGGCGAGATTTCCGAAATCGTCGAGTTCCTGAATGGCTATCCCGATATATCGGTCGAGGCGGACTTCGACGGAGAGGAGGGCGCGCCTGCGCTTGCGGATCTGCTTCCGTACGATGCCGTGCTCGTGATCAACGACTTCGTGTGGAAAGACGCCAAGGCCACCGGTGACGTGCTCGCGGATTATGTCGACCACGGCGGCGCGGTGGTGGTTTCGCTCGCGTCGTTCGTCGGCGGCTACGATCTCAAGGGGCGCTTCGTTTCCGACGGCTATGCTCCCTTTGTCACGGGAGGGGGGCCGGATGGCAGCGCAGGCCTGGGCGAGTTTGATTCGTCGCATCCCATCATGACGGATGTCGGATTTGTTGCGGGCGACCTGCTCGGCATCACGACGCCCGCGCCGGGCGCACAGTTGATTGCCAGCTGGAACACGGGTCTTCCGTGCGTGGCGACGCAGAAGGGCGGGAGTGTGGTGGGGATGAACATGTTGCTCATCGACGGCGGCTACTGGGTGGGCGACGCTCCGCTCATGGTCCGCAACGCGCTGCGCTGGGCCGCCGGCGTGCGCTGGGTGCGCGCGTCGCCCGAGCGCGGTGTGGTGGCGCCGCACCAGCAAGTCGATGTGAACCTGCTCTTCGACAGCCGGGAGCTCGCCGTCGGTACCTACGATGCGGTGCTGCGCGTGAAGCACAACGATCCGAGGTCTGCCGCCGTGGAGATCCCGACCGAGCTCAGCGTCGAGTCCACGCGTGACGTTACGGCTGCGGGCGACCTGCCGCTGCACTACGCGCTCGAGGCCAATCATCCCAACCCGTTCAATCCGGCCACCACGATTGCGTATGACCTGGCCGGCGCGGGGCGCAGCCGCCTGGTTGTTTACGACGTGAAAGGTGCGCGCATCCGCGCGCTTGTCGACATGAACCAGCGCGCCGGACACTACAGCGTGACGTGGGACGGGCGCGACGACCGTGGCGCGCCGGTGGCAAGCGGCGTTTATTTCTACCGGCTCACGTCCGGGCCGTTCAACGAGACACGAAAAATGGTGTTGCTCAAGTAGCCGCGTCGTATACTCGCGCGGTTTACAAACCAACTGGAGATGGCATTGGATATCAAACACACACAAATCCTGATCAACGGCGAATGGGTGAACGCGGCCGACGGCGCCGTCCACACGCTCATCAATCCGGCCACCGAAGAAAAACTGTGTGACGTGGCTTCCGGCGGTGCGGCGGAAATCATGGCCGCGGTGGCGTCGTCGCGCGCAGCGCTCGAGTCCGGTCCGTGGTCCAAGATGGATGGCGGCACGCGCGGGCGTCTGTTGTGGAAGATCGCCGATCTCTTCGAGCGCGATCTCATGGAAGTCGCCAGGCTCGAGACCGCCAACCAGGGCAAACCCATTTTCGAATCGTCGAAGATCGAAGTTCCGTTTGTCGCGTCGCTCTTCCGCTACTACGCGGGCTGGGCCGACAAGCTCGGCGGCGAAACCATTCCCGGCATTCCCGGCTTTCTCAATTACACGCTGCGCGAGCCCGTCGGAGTCGTGGGCATGATCATCCCGTGGAACTTTCCGCTGCTTTTGACTGTGTGGAAGCTCGCACCCGCGCTGGCCGCCGGCTGCACCGCGGTGATCAAGCCATCGGAAGCGACACCGCTCACAGCACTCAAGCTGGGCGCCCTGTGTCTCGAAGCCGGCATTCCGGCCGGAGTCGTAAATGTGGTGCCGGGTCGCGGCTCGGTGGCGGGGCAGGCCCTCCTCGATGCGCGCGGTGTCGACAAGATTGCGTTCACCGGTTCCACCGAAGTAGGACGCACCGTGATGAAGAGCGCAGCAGGCACCATCAAGCGCGTGTCACTGGAACTGGGAGGGAAGTCCCCCAACATCGTCTTCGCGGATGCCAGGCTCGACGCAGCCGCCAACGGCGCGTGCAGCGGCATCTTCTACAACAAGGGTGAAGTGTGCGCGGCGGGCTCGCGTCTGTTCGTGGAAAAGAAGGTCCACGACGAGTTCGTCGAGTTGGTACGCGGCAAGATGGCGCGCTACGCGCCCGGCGATCCCATGGACGACAAGACGCGCTTTGGTCCGCAGGTAACCAAGCAGCACCGCGACGGCATCCTGGCGGCGGTAGCGGCGGGTGTGAAAGAAGGCGCGACGGTTGCCACCGGTGGCAAGGCCGCGGCAGTGAACGGCAAAGGCTATTTTCTTGAACCGACAATTCTCACCGGCGTGCGCAACGACATGGTTGTGGCGCGCGAGGAGATCTTCGGTCCGGTGCTGGCCGTGATTCCGTTCGAGAGCGAAGAGGAAGCGGTGAAGCTGGCCAACGATAGTGCCTACGGGCTGGCCAGTGGCGTGTGGACGCAGGACGTGGGCCGCGCGCATCGCGTCGCCGCCGGGCTCAAGGCCGGCACCGTGTGGGTGAACACGTACAACGTGTATCACCCGTCGTCGCCCTTCGGCGGCTACCGCGAAAGCGGCTTTGGCCGCGAGCTGGGCAAGGACGCCATCGAGATGTACCTCGAGAAGAAGTCGGTCTGGATCAACACGAAGTAGCCACCGCGATCAAAATCAAGAGGCCCGGGCATCGTTGGATGGCCGGGCCTCTTTGTTGCCAGCTGGATTCCGATTCTCACACCCGGAACAAATACTGGAACTTCACGAAGAACAGGCGCTGCGTCTGGCGATAGCCGTCCGCGAAGGGTACATCGTTGCCCGAATCGGAATCGTACACGTGATCACTGA
>DATEHD010000305.1:0-5673 GCA_035279765.1 Candidatus Krumholzibacteriia bacterium
TCCGGGAACGGCGCATAGTCGTCGAACTCGTCGCGGTCAGTGCTTCGATCCATCGCCCTTCTCCCGTTTGTGTTGCTGGCGCTTCCGAGCGGCAGCGCGGCTGCGCATCCGCTGCATCGTGCGCCAGTGTCCATCCGGATGATGCCAATCACACAGCCAGCGCCGATCCTCCGTGGGCGTGTCTAACGCCGTGGCACGGCAGGGTCTGCCGTCTTTCGTCTTCGCCATACAGGCGCGCAGTGCCATTGGAGTAATCCTCTAGAAATTTCATATTCAAACACTTGAAGTTTGCAGGACGGGACGCCGCCTCCACACCCTAGGCCGTTGTTGTTGCGGGCGCATTGAAGCTTCGCTCTTCCTCGGCAGGTTCCCGTTGGTTTCGTCACGCCAACGCTCACACACCTACGGAGTTACTCCCGAAGCACGGAGGGAGTGCATGGCTGTTGACCTGTGGGTGACCCCGGTCCCTGCGGTGCGGTTGCCCGGGGATTTGGATTGTCGGTCTCAGTCCATCATGCACAGCTCATCCCGTTACTTGTGACGCGCTGCCCTGCGCATCGCCGGTGGTAACGGTGTCAGAAGGCCGGTCCTCCGGATCTCAGTCCGTCACCTCCTGCACCCAGGCAGGGCAGTGCGGCTCATCCGGCGGAATCGCGATGTTGAGGCAATCCGATCTGGCGAGGCGCGACGCGCGAAGCTCGGCCAGCTCACGGGCCTTCAACTGTCGGCGAAGTTCGGCGAGGATGTAGTCGCACTGCCGTTCTGCCGCTTCGATCTTCTCAGCCATCTCGTACGCCAGCCGTTCCAGCTCGCGCACGTTGCGACTCAGGACGAGGTGTTCGACCAACAGGGTGTAGCGCGGCGGCGGCGGCAGATGTTCGTGCGCGCCAATGGAGCCGATGACGTGGCGGATCTTCATGCGATTCTCCCGGCGACCTTGCCCTCGACGACCGCCGCGATGCGCTTCGTCATGGGCCGCAGGACGCTGAACACGAGCTGCTTCTTCTCGCTGTCCCAACTCACCTCGACCGTGCGACGGCACAGGCCTGCGGTGTACACGCAGTTCACGATGTGCCCGTTCTCGTACAGGCCTCGATCCAACCGACACATCACCACGCGCTCGGTCTTCATGCGACCTCCCACTCGTAGCCGCTCACCATCTCGCCGTCCTCCCACACCGTGAACGGCGTAAAGCCGCGACGCTCCAGCATCGCGGCGAGATGATCGTTGATGACGTGGAGGAAGCGGATCCACGTGTAGTGCTGTTGGCATTCCGCGATGAAGCGCCCGAGATGCCCCTGGCCAGGGTGCAGCACATGCACGGCGAGGATGTCGAGCTGATCGCCGCGCACCCGCACGAGCCCATCCACCTGACCGGCCTGGAACGCATCGAACAACGTCCCGACCATGATCCCGGTGGGATCCGGATGCAGCGTGCCGATCACGGGATACGTGGGATGCACGGTCATGCGATGCTCCCTTCGGGCGCGACCATGATCGGGTCGGGCAACAGCAGCTCGACGGTCTGCGGGCGCCAGAGATGCAGGCAGTACTCGTGAGCGTTCCGGTACAGCCGCTTCGGCGGATGGAACTCGACCACCGTCTCGTCGTCGCCGAAGAACAGCTCCTTCGCGAAACACATCTCCGCCCACGTCGGCGTGCGGAACAGCTTGCGCCCGTTCTTCTGATCGACCGGCACCACGCTGACGTGGTCCCAGCCCAGGCCGTCGGACGCGATGATCTGGAGCGCGATGCCCTTGTAGGGCACGACGAACGCGCCGTTGCCGCCGTGGCTGTCGTCGCTCCACATGCGTCCCTCGCGCAGGCGCCAGCGCGAGAGGTGCGAGAGATCAGTCCGCATCGGGCACACTCACGGGAGCGGTGGCCGACGGACGACGCTCCATGGTCGCGCGCCGTTTGGCGAACACCTCGCGCGTCACCCAATCGCGGAAGCCAGGATCCCAGATCTTCCCGGCGGGCGGGAGGTCGTAGCCGCGCGCGTCGAGCCAAGCACGCGGGTCGATGCTCGCCAGCCGCAGCGACACGATGGTCCGTTTCGAGTTCACCCAGATCGCCGTGATGCGGATCGGGCGATAGGGAACCGGCGTGTGCCGGTTGATGACGTAATCGCCCTCGGCGAGGCCCAACGCTTCATCGAGGGTCATGACACGGCCCTCGACGTCTTGATGGCTCTGAGGGCGATTCCTGCGCGACTGAGCAGGCGTCTCGCGCGCCACACGCTCACGCCGACAACGCCTGCGGCATCCTCGATGGACGCGCCGCTCGTGTAGAGCCGCGTCAGAAGCGCGAGCCGATCACGCGCCGAGGGACGGGCTGAAGCCGGGGGACGGGCCGGGGGACAGGGCGGATTCACTGTCCCATCGGAGTCGCCTAAGTGGCTGTATTCACTTGCACTTACGTCACGGAGGGCGGGGGATTCGAACTTACTGCCAGCGATTATTCGCAACCCGTTCCCATTCATCGCGTTAGGCATCTAAACCACCATGTTACCGTGAGTTACGATACCGCCACCGTTTCCCTATCAATCCCTAACGACACCCCTAAAAGGACACCGTCTGGGGACAGAGCGGGGGACAGAAGAACGCCGTCAGGCGCTCTCCCGCTCCCCCTGGTCCTTCACCAACGACAACGTGCGAAACTTCCGCGCGTTGCGCGTCACGTCCTGCGGGCGCACGCCACCGCTCTTCGTGCGCGGCTTGATGCCGTACTTCGTGTAGATCAGCATCGAGTTCTTCGCGTGGCCGACGTTCTGCTTGATCTCCTCCGGCGTCAGCTTCCCGCGATACCGCTCGATGAAGGCGTGGCGGAACGCATGCGTCTTGTGGTTCTCAAACAGCGGCACGCCCGCGAGCTGGCACGCCCGATCAAACTCGTCGCGGAAGTGCTTCATCGTCTTCGTCGTGAACGGGTCCGACTCCGCCATCGGCGCGAGGTAGTCCTCCACAATCTGCCGCGCCCACGCATCGTACATCGTCACCTCGCGATCATCCCGCGACGTGTTCTTGCCCGTGTCGTCCTCGGCGCCGTCGTCGTACGGCAGCACGTGCAGCACGTGGTTGAAGCGCCCCGCCTTCGGGCCGTCCTTATGGCGCAGGAACTGATTCTTGAACAACCGGCACTTGCCGGTGTCCGAATCGAGAATGGCGCCAATCTCCATGCCGGTCGCCGCCTGCAGCGCGAAGACGACCTTCGCCTCGCCCCGGGCGGTGTACACGATGCGCTTGAGTTCTTCCAGCGTGTAGGGACGGAACTTCGCCGCCTCGCGCTTCTCGTCGATGCTCGGCTCCAGCTTCTTCTGCTCCATCTGGAGCCGCATCAGTACCTCGCTGCCCGGGAAGGCGTGCGCATACTGCGGGCGCGCGAGCAACCATTCCACGAGCACGGTGAGGCCGGTCAGGTAGCGCTTGATCGTGTTCGTGCCGGTGGAATCGCCCCGGCGCGTTGGACGCTTCTTCAGCCGCGTGATGTACGACGCGATAGCGTCGCCGTTCAGCTCGGAGAGCTTCATGCGGCTGCCCGCAGGACAGAACTCCCGCGCCTGCTGCAAGTAGCGGCGCGCGGTCTTCGCGTTCTTCGACCGTGTCGGTTCGCCATTCCACTCCTGCAGGCAGTCGTCGAGCAGAATGGTCGTGAGTTGGCGCATAACGTGATCGAGTCGATCCTGCTCTGAGGGCCAGCGACCCTTCACCTTCGGACAGGTCGTCCACAGCCCGAAAACTTCCGTGATCGATGCTTCCGTCGCTTTCGTCTTCTTGTCGAGAAACCGGAACAACGCCTTCAGCAAGTGAATCGCGTGCTTCATCGTCATGTCGTCGGCAGCGAGCTTGTACAACGCCACGATCATGTCCCGCCGCACTTCTCCTTCTTTCAGCAGCGCATCAGCCTCGCGCTCGTCCCCGCGCCCGAGCCCCAAGCCACGATCCAACGGCCCATGTGCATCGCCATCGTGGTAGAGCTGGGCCAGCTCACACTCTTTGACGGTCAGCCGCACGTACGGCACGCCGTTCTCGTTCAGTCGAATGTTCGGCATTACCAACACCTCCGGATTGAGGAGAAACAACACGTCTCCGAAGGGTAGGGAATGGCGCGGAGAGGGTCAAGGGATTTCGGGTAAAGGGTAGCCGTTACTGCGAACGAAGGCATTCAACGCCGACCGGCGATACACCACTTTCTGCGGCACGCCGGACGCCGAGCGCGTGAGCACCTGACACGGCACACGATGGCGCTCCAGCGTTTTGGTCGAGCAGCGACAGTACGCGGCGGCTTCCGCGCGCGTGTAGCACGGATCGTCGAGGCACAGCTCGGCTCGGCTAGAACGGGAGGTCGTCTTGCTCATCGCGCAGGGCATCCGGAAAAGTGTTCGACTCCGTGAACGGCGGCGTCGGCGCCGAGGACGCAGCGGCTTTCGCGCGCGGCTTCGGCGTGTCCGTCGGCCAGATCACCCCCGTGCATCCCGGGCGCTCGCAGCGGAACAGCGGCAGACGCGGATTCGCCACGCGCGCCGGTCGCAAGTCCTTCAGCTCGCCACCACACTTCGGGCAGATCGGCAGCGAGGAGAAGCTCGGCTTGCTGCTCGCGCGCACGGGCGTCGGATCCGTGTAGGGATCGGGGAACGCCGCCGCGACTTGCTCGCGCACCGACGGCGTGGGAGCGGGTGCGCGTGCGGGTACTGATGGCGTCGTGCCAACCGCTTCGTTCGCCGCTTTCAATTCGGCCTTCTTCCCCAACAGCCGCGTGAGCACCACCTCCGGATCCTCCAGCAACTTCTTCCCGTCGGCGCTGCACTTCACCCAGAGCACCGGCAGATCGTAGTTCTCGGATCCGATCCCGAGACGCTCGGCGCCACGCTTGAAGCTGTCCGTCGCCGCGCTCTTCGCATCGCGTCCACTGCCGATGCCCTCGCGCACGATCTGCAGCGCGTCGCTCCAATGAATCGTGATGATCGCCTTCGTCACCACCTCGGCGACGCCGTCCTCGTCGCCGCTCATCGGCATCGGCTCATGCCGCAGCGACCACCGGCCCGGGATCACTTCATCGAGGCGCGCACGGCAGAACTGCGCCGACACGTACGCGACGACGCGCACGATCCACTCACCCTCTCGCTTGGAGATCGGTTTGCCGTCGATCCGGAATTCGCGCGCCCCCGGCGGCAGCGGCGCGGCGAGCTTCTTGAGAGACTCGGTGAGCATGGCGTCGTCGATCATGCGGACTCCGACTCGCGCACGTGTTCGATCTCGCTGGCGATGCGACGCCGCAGCGTGCTGATCGCGTAGGGCCCGAGCGTCTCGTTGATCACCGCATCCATGACGAGTTCCACGCGCTCCAGGCTCATGCCTTTGAGAACTTGATAACAAGAGCTGGGCGAGACACGGTTGGTGTGGGCCCATCTGTCGATGGAGCCGTAGCCCGCGAGCTTGACCGCTGGGCCAAAGGCGATCCGGCGTTCCTCCGCCGAAAGACGAATCATTGCCATTGCAACCACCCGAGCAAAACAACTGAGCGAGGTCTGTGCAGCCGCATCGCTGTGGCGATAGTGCGCGGATTCCGTCACGCGCACGTCGCAACGTCGCAACGGATTTTCTTCGTGCGACGCGGGCGCAGGTTGCCAAAGTCTTCGCACGATGTCAAGAGGAAAATTCAATCGCGCGAACA
>DATEHD010000306.1:0-13635 GCA_035279765.1 Candidatus Krumholzibacteriia bacterium
GACCATGAAGAGTGCCCCCGGCAATGCGCCGTCGCACGCGGCGGCGTGGTTTTGTGGTGGTGGTGCGGTGAGCGGAGTTGGCAGCCTGCCGTTCACGGCAGTGGCGCCGGCGTTGGAGTTCATCGCGCGCCGGTGCCCCCACGTGCCCTTCTGGCCGCAGCTGCGCCGCATGTCACCGCGCGAAGCGATGCTGCCGCAGACCTTCGGCGCCAACATGCGCCACCTCTCCGCCATGCGCGATGAGCACGGCTTCGGCATCAGTGCGTCGCGCGCGGGGAAATTCTTCGAGGCCCTTGAGCGCTCCGACGCCACGCTCGATCCCGCCTGTGCCACCGGTTTCTACGCCTTTGTCGAAGCCTGCCGTGCGGGCGCCTTTCCCGCCGCGCGCGCGGTAAAGGGCCAGCTCATGGGGCCGGCGACGGTGGCCTGCTCGATCAGCGCGGACGCCACGCTCTTCATCGACAATCCTGGATTTCGCGCCGGCATCGCCGACTACATCGTGCGCCTTGCACGCTGGCAGGTCGACGCGCTCCTCAAGTGCTCGAACTCGGTGATTCTGGTGCTGGATGAAGCCTACCTGGGGGTGGCGTTGCGTCAGGTTCCCGCGCGGCGCGAAGCCATCGTCGAGATGCTGAAATCAGTCATCCTGCGCGTACGCCGTCCCGGTGTTCTGGTCGGCATTCATTGTTGCGATCAAGTTCCGGCTGCGGTTCTGAACGAAATCGACGCGGATCTGTTTTCCTTCGACGCCGATCACGGCGCATCGGCGTTCGCCGCCGATCCCGACGCCCGTCGTTTTGTCGAGGGCGGCGGTCACATCGCATGGGGATGGATTCCGACGCTGGATGATCTCTCCGCCGTGCATCCGCACGAGGTGATCGCGCGCTGGAAAGAGGCCGCCACGCAGTTGGGCGGGAACGAAGAAGGCGTGGCGCGCGTGCGCACACGCTCGCTGGTGACCGCGGCCTGCGGGCTCGCGGGCTCGAGCATCGCCACCTGCGAGCGCTCCTTCGAATTGGCCGCTGAAATTGCGGCGGGCTTTGCAGCAGCCGGGTAGAAGGCGTACAATACGCGCCGATGAACGAACCGGATCGCCGCAATCCGCCTCCATCCCCGTGTAATCTCACGTGCATCGTGGATCGCCAGCACAATTGGTGCATCGGATGTCTGCGCACACTCGATGAGATCGCGGCGTGGAGCGGGATGACGGCCGACGAACAGTGGAAAATTATCGACGAACTTCCCGCGCGCCGCGCGAAAACAGGTGCTGATGGAACGGGACCTCAATAGCCCTGCGTTGCAAGATCGCGTGCGTGCCTCGGAGACGCGCACCGCCAAGGTGGTGGCACCTCACACCACCAACAGCTACAACACGCTCTCGGGTGGTGAGCTGCTCGGGTGGATGGACGAGATCGCGGCCATCGCAGCAAGCCGTTTCAGCCGCTATCCGGTGGTGACTGCCTCGCTCGACCGCATCGACTTCAAACACCCCATCCCGGCCGGCTCCATCGTGGAGATGGTCGCCCGCGTTACGCGCCTGGGAAAGACCAGCGTGCAGGTGACTGTCGACGTCTACGTGGAGTATTTGCGCACCACCGAGCGCCTGCACGCGGTCACCGGACAGTTCGTCATGGTGGCCATCGGAGAACACAAAAAGCCCGCCCTGATCGACGTTTGAGGCGCTTGCCTTGAGGCTCCGGCGTAGGGTAGTATGCCGCCGGAGAGATGCCAGAGCGGTCGAATGGGGCGGTCTCGAAAACCGTTGAGCGCGCAAGCGTTCCGAGGGTTCGAATCCCTCTCTCTCCGCCATCAAAATATACGCACCGGCCAAGAACGGACTGGTGGGGCTGTAGCTCAGCTGGGAGAGCGCCTCGTTCGCAATGAGGAGGTCAGGGGTTCGATCCCCCTCAGCTCCACCATTTTTTTTTCCATACCGTTGGGCAGAGGCCGATTATGGGCGGGACAAGCGCGCACGAGTGGCGGCCGGGTCCCACGCAATGGCTTGCCATGAATCCCGTCAGGACCGGAAGGTAGCAGCGGTAAATGGACCGGGCCATGTGACGTGGACTCGCCTGGCCGCCTCTCACGGGCGTATGTTCAGCCGATGGGCCGATCGCTGTGCGCTTTTGCGGCCCCGCGTCGCTGCGCAGTGGCCGATGACGATACGCTCCTTGGGCCCCGCGACCGCTCAGTCGGCTTCCCCCCGCGGCCCGCGCCATTTTGAGCAGCGGGCCGCGGCGGGTGATCCTCCTTCGCTCCTTCGCGAGGGGCCTTGCGGAGCGTATCGTCATCGGCTTTGACCTCGTTCGCGGCCGTACGAAGCGCACAGTGATCGGCCTTCCACAAAACACATGGCCCGGTCCATCATGCCGTGGGCTGCTAGAGGAGAGGGAAGAAGAGGGGTTGATATGAGCTACGAGGTTCTTGCCAGAAAGTGGAGACCGCTCACGTTTGATGACGTGGTCGGGCAGGAGCACATCTCGCGCACGCTCAAGATGGCGGTGGAGTCGAACCGCATCTCGCACGCGTACCTGTTTTCGGGGCCGCGCGGGTGCGGCAAGACGAGCACGGCGCGCATTCTGGCGCGCGTGATCAACTGCGAAAACGTCAAGGACGGCAATCCCTGCAACAAGTGTGATTCGTGTCTCGCCGTGCTGAAGGGCACGCACCTCGACGTCATGGAGATCGACGGCGCTTCGCACACAGGCGTGGAAAGCGTGCGCGAGCTGCAGGAGTCGATCGGCTTCACGCCCAGCCAGGGCAAGAACAAGGTGTATGTGATCGACGAGGTGCACATGCTCTCGACACACGCCTTCAACGCGCTCTTGAAGACGCTGGAAGAACCGCCCGCACACGTCTATTTCATCTTCGCGACCACGTCGCCGCAGAAGATCCCCGATACCATCAAGTCGCGCTGCCAGCGCCACCATTTCAAGCGCCTGGAAAACGCGGAGATCGCCGGGCGTCTCGAGTTCATCTGCAAACAGGAAAAAGTGAAGTTCGAGCCGGACGCGCTGCGTCTGCTCGCGCGCAAGGCCGACGGCAGCATGCGCGACGGAACCAGCCTGCTCGACCAGTGTGTCACCGCGTCGGGTTCCAATGTCACCACCCAGGCGGTGCGCGGCATTCTCGGCCTCATCGACCAGGAGAAGGTGCTGGCACTCGTGGACGCCATTGCCTCCGGCGATGCAACGACACCGCTCAAGCTTCTCGATACGGCCATCAACGAGGGTGTCGATCTGAACGATCTGCTCTCGGCGCTGCTCGAAGGTTATCGCGATCTCATGATTCTCAGCGTGCCCGGTGATCTCTCGTCACTCCTGTTCCGATCGAAGGGAGAAATCGATCATCTGCGCGCGAGCCTCAAGCACTACGAGCTGTCCGACCTGGTCACCATGGTGGAGCGTCTGTGCAACGCATCGGCGCGCTTGAAGCAGGCGACCGATCCGCGTATCTATTTTGAAAGCGTCGTGGTGGATCTGACGCTCCTCGACAGGCAGACCGATGTGCGCACGCTCATCTCGCGTCTCGAGGGTGACGGCGGGAGCTCGGGCAAGGGAACAACTGCCGCGCCACGTACCGAAGGCGCAAGAGGAAGAGGAAGCTCGACGTCCCCCGCGAGCGGCGCTGCCGTTGCCGGAGAGGCGCGGCTTCTGCTCGCGGGAGCACCGGCCCCGTCTCTCGGTGAAACACCGGCGCGATCGAATCGCCCAGTTTCGGAACCGCCCGTCGTGGATAGCCGCGATGGCGACGATGCCACCGCGCCGGTTCCATCCGACGCCGCGCTCGACCTCCCGAAAGTGCAGCAGCTCTGGGACGGCTTCGTGACCTTCGTCAGACAGAAGCGCGTGTCACTGGGCGTATGCCTGATTTCGGGAAAACCATACGCCTTCGACGGCGCGAAGCTTTCGATCCGTTTCCAAAAGAGCTTCTCGCTCCAGCGCGAGCAGGCATCGCGCCCGGAGAGCATCGAGTTCATCCGCCAGATGTTCGAAAAATATTTTGGCCGCAGCGTGGAGATCGTCTGCTTCCTCGAAGGGGAAGAGCGCGCGATGGCCATCGACGACGCGGTCGCCAGGCAGAAGCCTCTCGAGGAACGCTTGCGCGAAGTGTCGGAAGAAAAAAAGCCCACGGTTCAGAAACTGATGAAGGATTTTGACGGCGAGATCGTTCGCTACCAGACCTAGACCACCCAAGGGAGACACCCATGACAAACATCATGAAGATGGTGAAGCAGGCGCAGCAGATGCAGGCCAAGATGGCGAAGATGGAAGAAGATCTCGCCAAAGAAGAGTTCGAAGTCGCCGCCGGCGGTGGCGCCGTGGTCGTGCGCATGAACGGCCGCCAGGAGATCGTCAAGCTCACCATCAGCGAAGACGCCGTCAAGGAAGGCGACCGCGAGATGCTGCAGGAAATGATCATGGCCGCCGTCAACGAAGCCCACCAGAAAGCGTCCGAGGTCGCCAAGGAACGCATCGCAGCCATCACCG
This sequence comes from Candidatus Krumholzibacteriia bacterium, assembly GCA_035279765.1. Lineage (GTDB taxonomy): Bacteria > Krumholzibacteriota > Krumholzibacteriia > WVZY01 > JAKEHA01 > JAKEHA01. The sequence continues at coordinate 4,491 of DATEHD010000306.1, forward strand.
GCGGAATCAACATCCCCGGTCTGTTCTGATCGGAGCCACCGCCGCACGCAATGGATTTCGGCTCCGAGACCCTTTCTTCCCTGGTCAAATCACTCTCGCGGTTGCCCGGCATCGGGACCAAGAGTGCGCTGCGGATCGCGCTGCATCTTCTGCGCACCGACAACCCGGATGCCGAGCGCATCTCCGCCCTCCTGGCCGAGCTCAAAGAGAAGGTGCATTTCTGCTCCAGCTGCGGCTCCATCACCGAGTCCGAACAGTGTGCAATTTGCAAAGATCCGGCCCGCAACCAGGAGCTGATTTGCGTCGTTGAGCAGCCCCAGGACGTGATCGTCATGGAACGGACCCGTCACTACCGGGGTCTTTACCATGTTCTCCACGGTGTCCTGTCTCCTGTCGACGGAATCGGCCCGGAAAATTTGAACCTCCGCCCTCTCGCCACCCGCGTGCGCGCCGGAAATGTTCGCGAACTCATTGTCGCCACAAACCCTACCGTCGAGGGCGACGCCACCGCACTCTACATTGCCCGCTCCGTCGCGGAGACGGGTTGTACTGTCACGAGACTTGCTAGAGGGCTTCCAATGGGCGGGACCCTTGAATTCGTTGACGATACGACCCTCGCCCGCGCCATCGACCGCCGCGAAGCGCTGTAACGCTCAAAACCCCCGGCTGGACGGTCCTGCCGTAGGTCTTTTTTTCCGGCGTCGACCACGCCCTCGGAGCTGACATGGTACGTGCAGATTGGACCATCTACGAAGAGGACTACTGGGCGATAAACTCAGTCCTCAAGGAGCTCATCGACAATTCGAACTCGACGAGCGTCCTCCTGATCGACAAGACGGGCCAGTTGATCGCCAGCGTCGGCATGGAGCCCGAGTTTGATCTCATGAGCTTTGCGTCGTTGTGCGCGGCCGACTTCGAGGCCAATGCACAGCTCGCCACACTCATCGGTGAAAAAGATTTCTCGACGCTGTACCACCAGGGCGTCGACGAGAGCATGTACCTCGCGCGCGTGGCGCAGAGCATCATTCTCGTGGTGCTGTTCAACAAGCGCACGACGCTCGGCCTGGTGCGGTTGCGGGTGAAGAAAGCGGTCGACAATCTCGACACCGTCCTGAATCGTCTGTTCAACAAGCTCGAATACGAGAACGAGGACTTGAAGCAGTTCGACAAGGGATTTGCCGACGAGCTCAACAAAGAGATCGATTCGCTTTTCAAGGACTAACGCGGACGCGAGGCCAGGCAACATGTCGCTAATCAACTATTCATCGCGCGAGATCAACTGCAAGATCGTCTATTACGGCCCCGGTCTGTGCGGGAAGACGACAAACATCCAGTACGTTTACAACAAGGTCGATCCGTCGACGAAGGGCAAGCTCATCACGCTGGCCACCGAGATGGACCGCACGCTGTTCTTCGATTTTCTTCCGCTCGAGCTGGGCACGGTGAAAGGCTTCAAGACGCGCTTCCACCTCTATACGGTGCCCGGCCAGGTCTACTACGACGCGTCGCGCAAACTGATCCTGCGCGGGGTGGACGGCATCGTGTTCGTCGCCGACTCGCAGTCCGCGCGCTACGACGCCAACATTGAGAGCCTGTACAACCTCCACGAGAACCTCGAGGAGTACAAGTTGAACCTGCAGGATGTCCCCTTCGTCGTGCAGTACAACAAGCGCGACATGGCCGACGTCATTCCCGTCGAAGAACTGGAGCAGGAGCTCAACCCGGAGAAGTTCCCGAGCTTCCCGGCCATCGCCGTCAAGGGCGACGGTGTCTTCGACACGCTCAAATGCGTGGCGAAGGGCGTTCTCAAGAAACTTTCCCAGAATTAGATTTCGGAGCCGGCCCCTTGTGGGGCCCGGCTCTGCGCGTTAGACTTTCTCTGTCGCCGGTGTCCCTTGATGAGACCGGCCACGGAGCATTCCCATGCGCGCGCGTTTTCTCCCCGGTCTTGTCCCCGTGCTTGCGCTTCTCGCCGGCGGCTGCGCCTCGACGCAAACCGACCTCGTCAACCTCTGGATCGATTCCAATCGTGCGGCCGGTGCGCCGCAACACGTGTTGGTGGTCGCGATGTGGCAGGACCACGATGCCCGCGTCTTGTGGGAGGAGCGCTTCGCGCAGGCGCTGGAGCAGAATCACACCCGGGCGACTCCGTCATACACCGAGATGCCGGCGCCGATGCCGGACAGCACGACAGTCTTCACCGAAGCCCGCAACCACGGCTTCGACGGCGTGATCGTCATTCACAGGCACGTCACGGATCGCAATTCATTCTACCTTCCCGGCTACACGCTCCCGCGTTCGCAGGTAATCCCGCGCTGGTACCGGTTCACGGGTGGCACCGAAGTGTGGACGGGAGCATCGGCCGCGGGCTGGTCGTCGCTCGAATGCGATGTCGAGCTGTGGTCGCCCGCCGATCGTGCCGGCATGGTGTGGTGCGGGACGGGGGAAGTGGCGTCCCCGGGCTCCGACGATTACGCCGCGTACTCGGTCGCCGGTACCGTCGTGTCCGAGCTGTCACGGCTCGGATTGGTGCCCGCGCGACTGTGAGCGAGCGCTAATCCCGGTAGAGAGACTTCACGTGACCCCATGTGACGGGTTCTGTCGCGACGGGGCCCGTTACGTTGATCGTTCCGTCGATTCGCAGCACGTATCCCAGCGCCCGCAAGGGCGCCGGTATCATGTCGGGGTAGGAGCCTGGAATTTCGCCGCGGCCGTAGCTCAGGGATCCGGGTGCAACACGGTGCAACCAGCTCCCTCCAATAAACGAAAACGACATGAACACATCCGGACGGTTATCCGTTACGCAGTAACCGTCAGGGTCATCGTTTGTAATGTGAATAGCCTGCGTCTGAGCCTGTAGCACGAGCTCCCCGTCCTGGAATGTAGACGGATTGGTGAAGTCGGCGTCCGGCGTCGTGTCCAGGAAGAACGAAATGGTGCCGCCTGCGAATCCCACGTCGACGCCGTCGCGATTGCAGTCAAAGTCGTCCCAGTTGCCGTATCCGTTACACGTTGCCCCTGAAGCAACCCACGTGAGTTCGTAAGAACCCGCAGGCAACAGGTCGTTGAAAGGCGCAGCGACATTGGTCACGGTCCCCGCGATGAACAACGGAGATCCGAACGCGGGAAAGAAGAATGGGAATCCGGTTGCAGCAGCGATGGCGTATGACGGCCCGAACTTGATGGCGTCGGGGTAGAAAGCGTCTGCGTGCAAAGCGCCGGGCAATGCCAACAACAGGAGTACAACCGCAATAGCAGTCTTCATCTTGGCCTCCTTTAACGTGGCTGTGAACAATTATACCCCTCCCCATTTTTCCGTAAACACCCTGTTTTGCATGCTAGGATGGCGTGATGCCATTCGACCCTGGGGAGGCCTTCCTGTTCGACGAAACCCTGCGCCATTTGCGCGCGGGGTTCGATCATCTTCCGGCCACGACTGACTCCGTCGACGAAGCGCGCATGCGCGATACGTTGTTTGCGGCAGCGGAACGCCTCCACGACAACTTCCCGTACCAGCATCCCTTCTACATTGGCCAGATGCTGAAGCCGCCGCACCCGGTGGCGCGTCTCGCTTATTCGCTCGCCATGCATATCAATCCCAATAACCACGCCCTCGACGGGGGACGCGCGTCTTCGGCGATGGAAAAGGAATGCGTCGCCGGGATCGCACGCATGTTCGGCTGGGAGACGCACCTGGGACATCTCTGCGGCGGCGGCACCATGGCGAACTTCGAAGCGCTCTGGGTGTCGCGCGAGCTGGCACCCGGCCGCGCCATCGCCGCGTCATCGCAGGCGCACTACACTCACTCGCGTCTTTCCGCCGTGCTCGGTGTTCCGTTTGTCGCGGTGGATACTGATTCCGAAGGCAGCATGAGCGTGGAAGCACTGGCGCACGTGCTGGGAAGTGGAATGGTGGGCACGGTGGTGGCGACGCTGGGCACGACGGCGGCGGGACGGGTGGATCCGCTGCCGCAAATTCTGGCGCTGTGCCGCCAGCACCGGGTGCGCGTGCACGTCGACACGGCCTACGGCGGTTATTTTACGCTCGCCCGCAATCTCGGTCCGGGCGCGCGCGCAGCCTACGACGCTATTGCGGGCGCGGACTCCATCGCTGTCGATCCGCACAAGCACGGGCTCCAGCCCTACGGGTGCGGTTGCGTGCTCTTCGCCGATCCCGGCATCGGGCGCATCTACCACCACGAGTCACCGTACACGTACTTCAGCTCGGGCGAAGTACACCTGGGCGAGATCTCGCTGGAGTGTTCGCGCGCCGGCGCCGCCGCTGTCGCGCTGTGGGCCACCATGCGCATGCTGCCGCTCGAGCGTGGCGGAGAGTTCGCGCGCTCCCTGGAAGCGTGTCGTGAAGGCGCGCTGGCGTTGCACGCCGCGTTGCGTGACGACGAGCGTTGCGCGCCGCTGGCCGTGCCGGAGCTGGATATTGTGGTGTGGGCGATGCGCGCGAAAAATGCATCGGATGCATCCGTCCGCGCGCGCGCCGTGTTCAACGCCGCCGCGAAACATGACGTGCACCTCGCCCTCGCCACGTTTCCGCGCGCGATGGTGGAAGCGGCGGGAGCCGTGGAGCGGTGGGACGACGATCACATTACCTGTCTGCGTGCCTGTGTCATGAAGCCGGAACACGGAGAGTGGCTTCCGCAAATACTCATGCGCCTGCGCGCCGCCATGGACGCGATCTGACCGTGCGCCTGTTTGCGGTTGTCCGCGTGCGGTGACAGCGCTACAATCACTGGCAACCGCTCCCCGTATTGAAATCCAATATGACCAACGGCTCCAACGAAACGACACCACGTCGCCGCGGGCGGCGTCTCCTTCGCGACTGGCGCTTCTGGATCGCCGTGGTGGTCGCGTTGTACACGCTGGTGGGCTTCGTCGTCGTTCCCATGGTGGCGAAGCACGAGATTCCCGTGCAGACGCGCGCGCTTCTCAAGTGCGAATCCTCGGTCAAGTCCGTCCGCTTCAATCCCTACACATTCAACGCGCGCGTGCGCGGCTTCGAAATCAAGGATCGCAAGGGCGAGCCGCTGGGATCGGTCGCGGAGCTGTTTGTCAATTTTGCGCCGTGGCCGCTGACCAAGAAACAGGTCGTGCTGGAGGAAGTGCGCGCCACGGGGCCGCAGGTATTCGTGCGCCTGCGCCAGGACGGGAGCATGAATCTCCTCGACCTCGTGCCCGTGGAGACGCCGGCCCAGCCCGCTGCGCCCGCCGGCAAGGAAAAGCCGACCGAGATGGTGGTGCGCGTCGATCGGGCGTCGATCGCGCTCGGCTCCGCGCGTTTCGACGACGAGACCACCGATCCCGACGCCAGCGTTGGCGCCGACAGTATCCAGGTTGTCGCCACTGGCTACCGCTCGACTCCGGGCGACACCACGGCGTTTCAGCTCTCGTACCGCGGTATGCGCGGGAGCATCGCCAAGGCACACGGGTGGGTGATGCCGCTCGAGGCCGTGGTGCAGGCGCGCGTCGATGTCGACAGCCTCCAGCTCACGCAATTCGCTCCCTACCTGAAGCGCTTCGCCTATCTCGACGTGAAGTCGGGGAAGGTGGCCGCGCACGGTGACATGCACCTCGTCGCCCCGCCCGACAAGGATCCCGTCATCGATTTTACCGGTGACATCGTTTCCGACGATCTCAAACTCTACGACAGCCTCAAGAACCAGGACCTCTTCGGATACAAGCGCATATCGATCCTGAAGGTGCAGGCGAAATCGGTTCCACCCGCGGCGCACGTCGACGAGATTGCAATCAACGGCATCTACGCGCGCATCGCCATCGCGGCCGACCGTTCGTTCAACGTCATCGACGTGTTTGCGCCTGCCATCGCCCTGACCGATTCGCTCGACAAGGCCGCCGGGAAGACGCCCGCGCACTCGGATGCCGCCGTGAGTGGAAATGCAACGCAAGGGAATCAGACGGTCACGGTCACGGTGAAGAGCAAGGCTGCCAGCACGAAGGAGCCGCCGCCCGACATTGCGATTGGTCGCATCACGATCGACGGTGGTGAGGTGGATTTCTCGGATTTGAGCCTGCCGCTCCCCTTTGCAACGCGCGTCCACAGCGTGAAGGGCGAAGTGACCGCCATCGCAGCCGACAACGCCGCCGGCTCCAGTCTCAAGATCGAGGGCACGGTGGACGAGCATGGCTTCGCGAAAGCGACCGGCTACATCAACCCGTTCGACCCGGTTGCGTTCACAGACATCAAGGTGGATTTCCGCAATATCGAGCTCACGGCCATGACGCCGTACTCGGGGAAATTCATGGGCTACCGCATCAAGCATGGCAAGCTCTCGCTCGGCCTCGAGTACGACATCAAGCAGGCGCAGCTCAAGGCCGACAACAAGATCCTGCTCGAGAAGCTGTACCTGGGAGAAAAGGTGCCGAGTCCCGACGCGGTCGGCCTTCCCATCAAGCTCGCCCTCGCACTCCTGCGCGACAAGAACGGCAACATCGACCTCGACCTGGCCGTGCACGGCGACTTGAACGACCCCAAGGTGAACACGGCATCGCTGATCTGGCAGGCGCTCAAGAAGGTGATCGTCAAGATCACCACGGCGCCGTTCCGCTTCCTGGGCCACATGCTCGGGATTGGCGGCGGCGACGACATGGAGTTCGTGGAGTTCGAAGGCGGGGAATCGCGCCTGACGCCGCCGCAGCACGAGCGGCTGGACAATCTCGGCAAGGCTCTGGTGGAGCGACCACAGCTCAAGCTCCAGATCAGCGGCGCGTACGACAAGAACATCGACACGGCGGCGCTGCGCAAAAACGCGTTCGAGTCACAGGTGATGAGCCGGCTCCTGGCATCCGCCGCCGGTGATTCGGCCGTCGCGAAGGCAAGCGTGGCGGATCCCTCCAGCGGTCGCATGCAGGCCGTGCTGGAAGCCATGATGACTGAATCCTTCGGCGCCCAGTCTGTGATCGCGCTCAAGGCCGAGCGCACGACAGTACCAGCCACGGGCGGCGAAGCGCGCCTCGATCTCGCCACCTACTTCCAGGCCATGCGTGACAAGCTCACGGCCGCGCAGAAGGTCAGCGATGCCGACCTCGAGAAGCTCTCGGCGACGCGCGCCACGGCGATCCAGGGTTACATGGTGGAGATGGCGAAGATTCCCGCCGAGCGCATCGAGATCATCGAGCCCGACGTGAACGATGACAAGGGCGACTGGGTGCGCTGCAAGCTGGCGCTCGACGGCTCGGAGTAATCAGCGCTATCTCTCCGCTTTCCAATCACTCACAGAGCTCTTCGCAGGTACAACTCGAGGTGTTGCGGTACTGCCCGCCCGGTCGGGCGCGCTTGACGCGATCGCCCGGAGGCGGGCAGCACCGCCCGCTCGCCCTTAGCGTTTCCGTTTCGACGCGGCCTTGGCCGCCGGGCGCGACGTCGACTGCGAACGGCTCGTGCTTGCCGCCGTGCGCCGCATCGGCTTCATGCTGCCCTTGTCATACTCGTCTTTGCGCTCGCCGCCGGCGCGCGCATTGATCTGTTCGGAGATCTGGGTGAGGAGCAGGTCGGCTTGCTTCTCCTCGATGAGCGTCTCTTCCAGGAGCCTCGTCGCCTCATCTTCATCCAGCAGCGACGCCATGCTCCGTACCGTGCCGTAAGCGGCGATCTCGTAATGCTCGGCGCGTTGGGCCTGGGCGATCAACCACGCATCCTTGACGTCGTCTCCGCTGTCGGAGTCGGCCGCCTCTTTGCCCTCGGTGATGAGCCCCGCCATGCCCTTGCAGGTTTCGCCCTCGGGGTCCTCATCGAGACTGCTGAAGATCGTCTCCAGGCGATCGACGTGCTCTTTGGTCTGTTCCAGGTGATTCTCGAAGGCCGAGCGCAGTTCCTCATTCGACGCGGCTTTGGCCATCCTGGGCAGTGCCTTCACGAGCTGATTTTCGGAGTCGTAGATATCCCGCAGCTGCTCCACGAACAGTTCACGCAACGAATCCATGTCCCATCCTCCTGCTTCACATGTGAGAGTGATGAATGAATACTCCGGCAGCATAGGGTTCACCCCCGACGCTCACAATCCGTGTCACTCTGTATTTGTGATGCAGCAGGAGCGGACGAGAATCAACGCGCGCGGGGCACGACGGCGAGTGCGATGCCGCCGAGAATCAACGCGGCGGAAAGCATCAGCCGCATGCCGATGTGTTCGGAAAGAAACACAACCGCGGCGAGCGCCGCGATGACGGGAACGGAGAGCTGCACCATGGCGGCGCGCGGCGCGGTGAGCCCGCGCAGCGCGGCGTACCACGCCACGTAGCCGAGCCCCGACGCGATGGCCCCCGAAGCGGACGCGTAGGCAACGCCGGCGGCGGACGCGTGAAGATGCGCATGCGCGGCGCCGAGCACAATGAGGGCGGCGGGCAGGGCACACAGGAAGTTGCGGGCCGTATCCGCGAGCGGCGCCGCCGATCCGCGCCCGCGCAAGGTGTACAGTCCCCACGCCACGCCGGCCGACAGCATCAACACGCATCCGGCCACCGGCGGTGCGCTCAGGCCCGGCATGGTGAGATAGATCAGCCCGCCCATCGCGACCACGAGTCCGCACCATTCGCGCGTGTGCAGGCGCACGCCGCCGGCGATGGCTCCGGTGATGATGGTGGCCTGTACGGCCGCGAACAGAACGAGCGCGCCTGTCGAAGCAGTCAGGGTGAGGTACGCGAACGAAAACGCAATGGCGTAGGCGAACAGAAACAGTCCCGACGTCCAACCCGAGCGCGTGCCGGTACGAATGGTGGCGCTCGTCTTGCGACGCCGGCTGTGCTCGGGCCACGCCAGGAGCGCCAGCGTGAGCGCGCCGGCGGCAATGCGGATGGCGGTGAACGGCGCGGGGTCTATCAGGTGGTGGCCCAGTGCCAGCCGGCACAGGATGGAGTTCGAGGCGAACGCCACCAACGCAACAACGGTGAGAATGAACGTGCGGCTGATGGCAATCCTCCGGGAGGCGGGGCCCTAGAAATCGGTGTACAGTTCACCACAGGCGCCGGTATGTTCACAAGGTGAACCGCATCGTCACGCTCTTCGCGACGTTCTTCTACACTGGTTTCTTTCCCTTCGCGCCCGCGACCTTCGCCAGCCTCGTGTTCGTGCTGGTCTACAAGTTCGTTCCCGGTGGCGACTGGATTGCGCAGTGGA
>DATEHD010000307.1:0-2665 GCA_035279765.1 Candidatus Krumholzibacteriia bacterium
CACGTGCGAGATGAGGTGTTCGTGAGGGATGAGGGTCGCTGTTGCTACGTGGGGCCAGACGGAAAGCGATGTGCCTCAAAGCACGTGCTACAGATCGACCACATACAGCCGGTGGCACGAGGCGGATCGGCTTCAATCGGCAATTTGAGGCTGCTGTGCGCGTATCACAATCGACTGGAGGCGGAGCGGCTGATGGGGCCTGTCGCGGCGCGACCAGGTCCGTAGCGGACCTTGGAGGCGCGGCCTTATTCCGGCGCGGGAGGTTCTTTCTTCGCGTTGAACTTCGACATCGCCTTGCCGATGCCGTCAAAGAGCCAGGACTCGCAACACGCCACCGACTCTTTGATCATCGCGTCGACGGCCGCTTCTTCCTCGGGCAGGAACTCGGCGAGCACGAACTCGGCCGCGTCGACGCGCGCTGGAACCGGACCGCAGCCCATGCGCAGGCGCGGAAAATCAAGCGTGTTCAGCCGCTCGATGATGGACTTGAGGCCGTTGTGACCTCCGTCGGTTCCGGAGGCGCGCAGGCGAATCTGGCCCAGCGGCAATGCAATATCGTCGCACACGACGAGGAGCCGCGATGGGGGGAGCTGCTCCGATAACACCAATGGCAAGAGCGCATCGCCGGAGAGATTCATGTACGTGAGCGGCTCCACAAGCAAACCATGCGAGTCACGCAAACGGATCGACGCGGTTCGCATCTTGCGCGCGGGCTCGCTCCAGCGGCCGCGCCGCGCCGCAGCGAGCGCTTCCATCACACGGAAGCCGAGATTGTGCCGCGTGCGGTCGTAACGCGGCCCCGGATTACCCAGACCTGCAATGATGAATTCGAGTGGCATTTATAAGAAAAAGCCCTGCGACGATATTGCACGCCGCAGGGCTTCTCGCATAGCGCCAGGTCGGTGGCGCTACTTCTTGTCTTCCTTCTTTTTCTCTTCCTTGGCGGGAGCGCCCTTGGCGGGAGCACCCTTGGCAGCTTCTTCGCCCTCGGCTTCCGCACCCGGCTTGCGAATGAGCTCCGGCTCCGCCGTGGTAACACCCTCGACGGCTGCGCCCGGAACCGGCGTCGCTTCGACGGTCGGCGGAATCACGGTGGCCAGCATGAGCTCCTCGTCGTCGAGGAATTCCAGCTGCGGATACGCGGCCGCGATGTCCTTGATTTTCACCGACTGGTGAATGTGGAGCGGGCTCGCGTCGATTTCGATCGCGTTCGGAATCTCGGTCGGCAGCACCATCACGTTTACGCTACGCGCGCCGTGCTCGAGAATACCGCCCTGGTCCTTCACACCGAACGGATTGCCGGTGACATGGACGTGAATCTCGACGCGCAGCTTCTCGTCGAGACGGATGCGCTGCAGGTCGACGTGGACGAGCTTCCCGCTCGCCGGATGGCGCTGCACGTCGCGCACGATGGCGTTTACGACCGTGCCGCCCAGCGTGAGGTCGACGATGGCGCTCTCCGCGTGCTTGCGCAGAATACCCTTCATCTCCACTTCGTTGACCGAAATGCCCATGGGCTTGTCCTTGCGTCCGTACAAAACGGCCGGAAGACGCCCCTGACTGCGCAGCTTGCGCGCCACACCCTTGCCCGCGCCCTCGCGCGGCTCTGAACTAAGCGGAAAGCGTTCCATATTGATCACCCTTGCTGGTTTGAGAACCGGCTCCGCGCCGGAATCACGAGCGTCCCCACCCCGGGGGCGCCACGGCACTACACGAACAATGTGCTGACGGACTCGTTGTAATGAATTCTTTTGATCGCTTCCGCGATCAGGCCCGATACGTCGAGCATCTTGACCTTCGGACACTCGCCGAAGCGGTCAAATGGGACCGTGTTGGTGACGACCACTTCGCGAATGGGCGACTCCATGATCATCCGGCACGCATCACCGGCAAAAATCGGGTGCGTCGCGCACGCCATTACCGAGTTGGCGCCCTTCTCCTGGACCGCGCGCGCCGCTTTCACAAGCGTTCCGCCGGTGGTGATCATGTCGTCCAGGATGATGATATCGCGGCCGCGCACGTCGCCGATCACGTTCATCACTTCGACGTTGTCCTTTTCACTGCGACGTTTGTCCACGATGGCGAGGTCCACGTCCAGGCGCTTGGCGAACGCGCGCCCCACTTTGGTCGAGCCGATGTCGGGCGACACGATCATCAGGTTCTTGGTGTCCATGTGCTTGATGTAGTCCAGGATCACCGGCGCCGCGAACAGGTTGTCGGCCTGGATGTCGAAGAAGCCCTGAATCTGCGTCGAGTGCAGGTCCATGGTGAGGATGCGGTTGGTTCCCGCCACCTCGAGCAGCTTCGCTACCAGCTTGGCCGTGATGGGCACACGCGGCTGGTCCTTGCGGTCCTGGCGCGCGTAACCGTAGTACGGCGTCACCACCGTGATGCGCTCAGCGGAGGCCAGAAAACACGCGTCGAGCAGGATCAACAGCTCGAACAGATTCTCGGCGGGCGGCTGCGTGGACTGGATGATGAAGATGTCCACACCGCGTACGTTCTCATTGATCTTGCACTGGATCTCCCCGTCGGCGAAACGATCCAGCGTGACGTCGCAAAGAGGAACTCCGAGCTGCTCGCCGACTTTTTCCGCGAGCGCCCGGTTGGAGTTCCCGGTCATCAACTTCAGTCCATCCATTTTTATGGGCTCCGAAAATCAGGA
>DATEHD010000308.1:0-3250 GCA_035279765.1 Candidatus Krumholzibacteriia bacterium
CACCGTTCACTACTTCTGCCAGGTCCACTTTTCATCGGGCATGAAGGGAACCATCATCGTCAAGCCGTAAGCGTTGCCCGGTTGTGGGATGACGCATTACCGCGGGAGCGCGGCTCGTTGACCCTAATCGACGCCGCGTGATATAATCTTTCGTGGCAGGCCCTTGCAAGACTGCCCGCTTTAACCGTTTGGCGCCGGTGGCCACATGAAACTTCTACGTCCTCTCTCCGCTGCGATCCTGCTCTGTTTTTGTTTTGCTCTGAGCTGCTCGAGCGACTCGACGACCACGCCAACGCCGCCCGATCCGGTGGTCAAGGGTGACATCACGACCTGGGCCGGAACCGGCCATGCGGGTAACGACGGCGACGGGCACGACCGCCAGCACACCAATTTCTACTGGCCGATGGACGTCGAATTCACGCCCCACATCGGCGTGTACGTGAGCGACTGGAACAACCACCGCATCCGACAGCTCGGCAACGACGGTACCTTCCATAGCGTCATCGGCCACGGCAACGACGGCGACGGTCCCGATGCGGGCCAGGCGCAGTCCGACACGATTGCGCCTTATCTCGACGGAACGTTGTGCGAGCTCAACCATCCGACCCAGGTATTCGAGCGCAGCAACGGCAAACTCATGATTGTTTGCTGGCACAACCACAAGCTGCGCGAATGGGACCCGCTGACTGGCAAGATCCGGGTCTTCATGGGGCGAGAGGCTGGATGTCAGGGCGACGGCGGGCAGTATTCGGCGTCGCTCAAGATACTGAACCAGCCTCCGCATGCCATCGAGGGACCGGATGGTTCGATCTACATCAACGACCAGCGCAACCAGTGCATCCGTAAAATTGATGGCACAACGGGCGTCGTCAGCACGGTCGTCGGCACGCGGAAATGCAGCCTCGCGCCCGGCTCGTTCGGCGGCGACAATGGTCCGCCGTCGGCTGCACTGCTCAACCAGCCCACCGGCTCGGTTCCCGATCCGGGTGGCGGTCTCGCGTTTGACGCGCAATGGCGGCTCTACATCGCGGACACGCTCAACGAGCGCATCCGGCGCGTCGACTTCAATGCGAACTTGATAACGACTGTCGCGGGTAATGGCACCGCAGGATTCGGCGGGGACGGCGGCGACCCACTGGTGGCGTTGCTCAACTCTCCGCGCGACATCGTCTTCGGACCCGACGGCCGGCTCTACGTGGCGGACGAAGAGAACAATCGCATTCGCGCCATCGACTTCGTCAACAATGTGATCACCACGGTCGCCGGCAGCGGCGTGCGTGGATTCTCCGGAGATCGCGGGCCTGCGACGCAAGCGCGTCTCAACCGCCCCTTCGGAGTCGCGTTCGACGCTGCGGGTGATCTTTACATCGCGGATACCTACAACCAGCGCATTCGGAAAGTGAAGATGAGCGACTGATGAGCACCATAAAGCATACCCAGTGGCGCATGATCGTCATGTTGCTCGGCGTTGTCTCACTCGCGAGCTGCGGTGGCTCGGACTCGAGCACGGCGCCGCCCCCGGATGTCACTCCCCAGCCGGGCCACGTCTACAACTACGCCGGTCTCGGCAGCGCGGGATACGGCGCCATGGGACACACGCCCGCCAAGACCGAGCTGTACTGGCCTGTCGACGTCACGATTTCGCCCGAGCACTCGCCCTACATCCTGGATTGGAACAACCACCGTGTGATCATGGTGAACGACAACGGTCACTGCAAACTGGTGGTGGGCGTGGCCGACGGAGATTTCGGGGATCCCTGCGCCAGCCCTGTCACGCCGTGTGACAGCATCCTGGCCAGCAACGCCAAGCTCAATCATCCGACAAGCGTCGCGTTCGATCCTGCGACGGGAGACATGGTCCTGTGTGCGTGGCACAACTCCGAGATCATGCTGCTCGACCGCAACACGGGCCTCATGAAGCGCATTTGCGGCACCGGCGCGCGTTCGTACAACGGCGACGATCGGACCGCCGTGTCCGCGCTCACCGACCTGCCTGTGTGCGCCGTGTTCAACAGCGCCGGCGAGATGGTGTTTGCCGACCAGGCCAACATGATCATCCGCAAGATCGACGCGGCCGGAATCATCCACTGCATCGCCGGCACACCGCCGGTCCTCGTCAGCGGCAACCTCCAGTACCAGGTCGGATTCGAGGGCAACGAAGGCCCCGCGACGTCGGCGAAATTCAGCTTCGATCGCGGCCAGGTGGCGGACCCGGGCAGCAAGATCTGCTACGACGCGGCCGGCAATCTCTACGTCGCCGACACGCGCAACCACTGCGTTCGCTTCATTGATCCGGCTGGCATCATCCACCAGTTCGCCGGCACCGGCCCGTACGACATCAACGCCGGGCCGACCTTCAGCGGTGACGGTGGCCCCGCGACGCAGGCGCACCTTTTGTTTCCGCGCGACGTCGCGGCGGATGCCGACGGCAACATCTATATCGCGGATACCGGCAACAGTGTGATCCGCATGGTCGCCCCGGACGGCACCATTTCAACCGTGGTCGGACACGCCCGCGCGCTCGGTCCCACTCCGCTGACGCCCAACCAGGTTGTTGCCGAAGACGGCAAGGCGGCGAAGGACATTACGCTCACATCGCCGTACGGCGTCGAAGTTGACTGGAAGGGCCGTCTCTGGATCGCGGACACGAACAACAACGTGATTCGGATTCTGTATCGCTAGCAGAAGACCTGCGTCGCGGTGTACATTAGAAAGCGCGCTTCGATATGGAAGCGCGCTTTTTTGTTTTTTTGATCGTTCTCACTGCCGATGAAATTTCAACCGGTCACGCCCGCCCTCACGTCTGCCCTGCGCCGCGCGCTCGGCGATGACTGCGTACATGTGGACGAGGACACGCTCGCGCTGTGTGCGTCGGACGAAACCGAAGACCTCGTCTTTGCGCCCGAGGTCGTGGTCACGCCGCGCGACACCGCGGCGGTGGCGGCCGTCATGCGCATTGCCGCCGAGCACCACGTCCCCGTAACGCCGCGCGGCGCGGGTACGGGGCTTTCGGGCGGCGCGCTGCCGGTGCACGGCGGCATCGTGCTCTCGACGCGCGCTCTCAACCGCATCCTCGAGATCGACACGACCAACCTCATGGCGGTGGTCGAGCCCGGTGTAATCACGCAGGTGTTCCAGGAAGCGGTGGAGGCGGCGGGGCTTTTCTATCCCCCCGATCCCGCCAGCCGCGGCAGCTGCTTTCTCGGCGGCAACCTCGCCGAATGCTCGGGCGGCCCGCGCGCCGTGAAGT
>DATEHD010000309.1:0-5301 GCA_035279765.1 Candidatus Krumholzibacteriia bacterium
CCTCCAGGAGCAGCAGCATGATGTTAGCGCCCACGGAGAAGTTGGTGCCCTGGTTGCCGACAACGAGCGCCTCGAAGTTGGCTTCGGTTTCCTTGACCCCGGCCATCACCATCGCGATGATGTCACTGCCGATGGCGTTCATCTTGGAATGGAACTCGAGGCAGAGCGCGCCGTCGCCCATGTCGACGAGGCTCGCACCGGCGTTCTTCTTCACCACGCGACCCTGCGCCTTGAGCGCGGCGAGATCGATGGTCCGCGGCGGTGCTTCGACAGGATTGAACGCGCCACGATAGAAATGAGAAACGCGCGCCTTGTCGTCACGCGTGTAGAACGATTGGGTCTTGTTCTTCAAGACCTCTTCGACCGCCAGCGGAATCGTCATGCCCTCGGCGCGCATGCGCTCGACTGTCTGGGCGACACCGATCGCATCCCACAGCTCGAACGGGCCCTTCTCCCAGCCGAAACCCCAGCGCATCGCGCGGTCGATGCTCACCACGTCATCCGCGATCTCGCCCAGCCGCGCCGCGGCATAGAGAAACGTCTCGGCCATCGCCTTCCACACGAACGCCGCCGCGCGATCCTTGCCGTTGATCACGGCGCGCACGCGCTCGCCGATGTCGTCCATCGTCTTCGCCGCTTCGAGTGACGGGAACTTGGCGCTCTGCCGTTCCCGATACGAAAGCGTGGCGATGTCGAGGGTCTGGATCTCGGAGGCACCACCGGCACCGCGCACTTTCTGGTAGAACCCCTTGCCGCTCTTGTCTCCCAGCATGCCACCGGTGAGCATCTTCGTAAGCAGATCAGGCGCTTTGAAGTAGTCGCGCTTTTCGTCGGTGGTGGCGCGGTCGTACACCGTGGTGGATGCGTGCACCATGATGTCGAGTCCCACCAGGTCCAGCGTGCGAAACGTGGCGCTCTTGGGGCGGCCGATGAGCGGCCCGGTGAGCGCGTCCACTTCTTCCACCGTGTAGCCGCCATCGATCATGGCGCGGATGGCGGACATCACCGAGAATGTGCCGATCCGGTTCGCGATGAAATCCGGCGAGTCTTTCGCAATCACCACGCCCTTGCCGAGCACGGCATCGCCGAACTCGCGCATGAACGCAAGCAGCGCGGGATCGGTGCCGGCGTGCGGCACGAGCTCGAGCAGATGGAGGTAGCGCGGCGGATTGAAGAAGTGCGTGCCGAGAAAGCGCGGGCGCAGCGCTTCGGGAAGCGCGGCGGCCATCTCGGTGATGGAGAGCCCCGATGTGTTCGTGCTGACGATGGCGCCGGGCTTGAGGTATGGCGCAATCTTCTCAAAGAGCGAGCGCTTGATGTCCAGCTTCTCGACCACGGCTTCCAGGACCCAGTCGCACTCACGCAGGCGCTCGAGGTCATCGTCGAGATTGCCGACGCTCACGCGCCGCGCCCGTGCCGCCGTGAAAAACGGAGCGGGCCTGGCCTTCCTGGCGCGCTCGAGGCCACCGCTCGCAAACGCATCGCGATAAGCGCGCGAGGCAGGATCGCCCTTTACACTCGAGCCCGCGGGTGGAACGATGTCGAGCAGCAAGGTGGGAATGCCGGCGTTGGCGAGGTGCGCGGCCAGGGCGCTCCCCATCACTCCCGAGCCCAGCACGGCAGCGCGTTCGATCGAATAAGCCACACTCGCTCCTCTTGTTGCGTTCTAGCGTGATCAGCCCACGCGTTGAATTTATTGGCGGGCCTTGTGGCTCATCTTATGATCACGACCTTGCGTACAAATTGTTGTCGATCCGCTTTCAGGACGACGAAATAGACACCCGACGGTAGCGCCTGACCTTGTTCATCAACTCCGCGCCATCGTTTCTCGAACAAACCTCTGTTTTTCGTTCCCGCGAATCAGCAATTCGTGAATATATCTGCGCCTGTCCGTTAATGCCAGCGATCCCCAAAGGTGGCGTTGTGTTCGTCGCGGCTGCGATGATGCATGCAATTCGTGTTTCGTGCAGAGACTGGTTACTGCCCTCTGGTTGATAAACACGCCCAAGTAGCTCGGTATGGTTCTTAACGCCTTGTCCATAGAGCCCGACCTTTACTGGCCCTCCATTGCTGATTTGCCAGGCAGGCAGCCAATTGATGTCTTCCCCCGAGACGTATCCTGATACCTGCCCCGTATTGCGCAGTCCCCACTGCCAATAGAAATCTGGGTCGTTTGGCAATGACGTCGGCACTACGGACGAGACGCGACGCCCAACATATGCGACGCCTGGAATCTGCTCCAAAGCGTCGATGAGGGCCTGCACATCATCGACCTGAGGAACCTCTGCGTACCAGAATTGAGAGAAGTCTGTCAGTCGAACGCTCTCGCCGGACCAAGCCACGGCCGTCGTATCCTCCGGGCTAAAGTCTGGAAACAATCTTCCGACAGTTACGACGCTGTGTAGTTCCAGTGTCGCTTCTAAGCCGGATACATGAACCGCGACACTGTCGAGAGGGGCAGAGTATACGAGGAGAGGAAGCGCTAGGCCGCCACTGTCTACCATGAAAGTAACTTGTCGCTCCGGATGCTCCGTCGCGGCTGCGATTGTGGTATTGACTATCAGCATCGCAATGCATAAGAGATTTATCCTCACGACTTAACCTCCGCGCTTGGTTGTTCGCGAGCTAATACCGAGTTCGGGTAACTTGAGCCTTTTTTGATCCGTCTACACTGACGATCCAGATTGTTCCGCTCGATTTGGGATTCACCGTCAAAGCGACGTAAGCGACTTCCGTTCCTTTGGGTGACCATACCGGCATTACGCCTGTCGCGAGCACACGATCACCGGACCCGTTTGAATTCATGACGTGAATTGTGTCAACACCGTTCATCCGACTTTGGTAGCAGATGTGAGCACCGTCGGGGGAAAAGTGCGGATGGAGATCAATCAAGTCATTTCGGGTAAGCCGCTTACTGCTCGATCCATCGGCGTTCATAGCAAATATTTCTGGCCATATAGTGTCATTGACGTACCTGACGTAGACGATCTTGGAACCGGTAGCGTCCCAAGAGGGCATTAGCCATTCGCCGTTGCCATGGATGGATATATCTGTCAGTCCAGTTCCGTCGGGGCTAACCTTCCAGATGGCGCGTGCCCCGTGCGGATCTTCATATTCCGATTCGAAGGCGATCCAATCACCCGGGCTCCAACTTGGTGATGCACTGCTCCCGGTGGACGTTATCTGTTCGAACATCGAGCTATTCAGATTTCCGCCATCAAACGCACCAATGAAAAGATTGCCGCTGAGCGCCAGGCACACAGCGCTGCCGTCGGGCGACAGTGCGTAACTTGATACTCTGGATGCGAAAACCATCCGGCCGTTACCACCGCTTCTTGCAATTACGCGCAGTCCCGCGGAATCGGGATCAGCTCTGTACCCACCACCTTCCGTGAGGCTGACGACGCCAACATCGTAGTAGTAAATTGAATCGCCGTCGATTGACCATGCTGGATAACGGTGCCCTACCGGTAGATTGGGATTTACCTTGGGCGGCTCGACGGCGTTGTCGCTTCCGGAGCACGAGATCAGAAAGCAGCTAAGGCTTACGCAGAACACATGACGAACGAAGCGGCCACTGTTCAGGAGTACAACGCCCATATCAGTTGTCTCCACCGCAAAATTGGTATGAGATCGAAATACTCTAGGCCGCAGGAAGCCTAGTTGAGGGCTCGCGATTACGTCTATAGGTTTGTTTACGAAGCCGCGACATTGGAGGAACCGTTGATGCGTTCGCGGCGAGCCATCGTATACGGCCAACAGAGGCACGGTCCTTGCCATCTCTATCTCCGCCGCCCCGATCTGGACGCAAAGGAAGCAACGGAAACTCATGGTAATCGCGCGTAACCCGCTCCAGCGGTCCCTCATTATAGTTACAACGCTGCTGCTGGCCGCCCTTCTGGCGGGCTGCGGTGGATATTCATCCATCCACAAGCCCTCGGACGAGCTCCTGGGAACGCCCCAAAACGGTGAAGAACAGGCGGGACAGGCCCCGCAGCAGCAGCCACAGGAGCCGCAGAATCTCGACGACGCCGGCGTGCGCGTCGTGAAGGTGGCCGAGGAGTTCATCGGAACGCCCTATCACTCCGGCGGCACCACCACCGACGGCGTGGATTGCTCGGGGCTCACGTTCACCGTGTACCGCCGCATCGGTGTGCGCCTTCCGCGCACGTCCGACGAGCAGGCACGCGCCGGCAGTCACATCGATCGCGACCACCTGCGCGCGGGAGATCTTGTCTTCTTCGGACGCGGATCCAACGTCACCCACGTCGGCATCTACGCCGAAGGCGGCGAATTCATCCACGCCTCCACACGCGCGCGCAGCGTCCGCTACGACCGCCTCGACAACAAGTATTTCAGCAACCGCTACATCGGCGCGCGCCGCGTGCTCTGACGCAAAACAATCTCGTCGCATGGCGGCGCTCTACCTGCTAGACTGAGCGGACTGCGAGAGCCGCGCTGTATCACGCTCCCGCCGGATCGTCGTTTCCGTCGGCCGGATGCGTCGAACCGCCCGCCGCGGCCGATCCTGAGTTGTCCCAGGAGGACGACCATGGTCCGCACCCGCTGCACGCATTCACTGCTCGTCTCCATCCTCGGTACTCTTGCCATCCTCGCTTCGGTTTCCGCTTCCAGGGCCGCATGGACTCCCGATGGCAACGTGTTGTGCACCGCACCCTACGGACAACACCTCCCGGTGTCGTGCCCGGATGGGGCGGGCGGCGCGATCATCGCCTGGTACGACTACCGGGCGGGTACCGGGGTCAAGGACATGTATGTGCAACGCGTCGACGAACAAGGCAATCCGCTGTGGACTGCCAACGGCGTGGCGTTGTGCACCGCCGCCGGCGATCAACTCAACCAGCAGATCATATCGGACGGCCTGGGCGGCGCGATCGTTGTATGGGAAGACGCGCGCGTGAGTCCTCCCGACATCTATGCGCAGCGGGTCAACGCGTCAGGAGTTCCGCTCTGGAGCGCAAACGGCGTGGCGGTTTGCAGCGGGAACAACATCCAGTCCCTCCCGGTGATCACCTCCGACGGCGCGAACGGCGCCATCATTGCCTGGCAGGACTACCGCAGTGTTTCCACCTTTGACATCTACGCACAGCGAGTGAACGCAACGGGGTCCCCGTTGTGGACCGCGAACGGCATCGCCATCGTTGTCGGAGCGGGAACGCAGGATGCCCAGCAAATTGCCAGTGACGGCGCGGGCGGCGCGATCGTCGCGTGGGAGGACACCCGCAGCGGAGTGTTTCATCCATACGCGCAGCGCGTGAATGCGTCGGGGGTGCAGTGGGG
>DATEHD010000310.1:0-4674 GCA_035279765.1 Candidatus Krumholzibacteriia bacterium
TCGGGATCCATCGTGCCGGTGACGAACATGTTGCCGCCATTGTCCGCGATGATGAGCCCGTACGTTTTCATGGCCTGAAAAATTTTCCGGATCTCGGGCGGATAGCCACTGATGTCCTTCGATGCTTTGAGACGCAGGCGCGTGCCAAGCGGCGGCGCGCCGGGCGTGTCCCCCGCCGCATGTGATGCAGGCCACACAAATCCGTCGGTCGCGCGTGTGGCCACGCGAAACGCGTGCGTGATCGGGCCGGGTGCCACCACTTCATCGTGGCGCACGAGCCCGGGAAACACGGCGAGACCCGCGGCATCCGTGGAGGTCCAGCCTTCGGGGCGGCGGTAGTTTGACTTGAGATCGAACACGGCGCCCGAGGCGGCTTCCCAGTTGGATCCGTTCCAATGCGCCTGGTAGAGCTCGTAGAGCAGCCAGTGATCGCGATCGATGATGAGCATGTGTCGATCACCGCTGGTGTTCCCTCCCGCGGTCGCGTTCTCGATATAGTTATCCCGTGACTTCGCTTCCGCGGGAATCGGGTAGCCCGCCGGCATGCCGGGCGCGCCCGCGTCGCTCTCGCGCGCATAGCCCGTGAACGTCACGCGCTCGAGCGGCGTGCTCCCGTCGACACCGACATAGGGAATTCCCCACGGTGGCGGCGCCATGTCGGGGTGGAGGCGCTGGCGCGCATCGGGGTTGTCCTGACTCCGGCCGCTGATCCAGTCGATGTACGACTGCGAATTGCCATCGACGGGCGCGTTGCTCACATCGAGATTCCACCAGTTGTTCGAAGGCAACACCTGTGCGGAGGAAAAATCTTCCAGCAAGGTGACACCATCAGCGCCACCGGGCGGGAGAATCGGATTGTTATTGCTGAATGACGGATCCTGGGGCGAGTTCTTGGAACATCCCGCGAGAAGAATGATCGCGAAGATAGTCCATCCGATGCGAACGGCCGAGCTGTGAACCATGATGTGCCTCCGAGGAAGTGCGAGGCACAAAGAGCAAGATCACGGCCACGCACGATGAGGCACGATGAGGAGCGATGGGGCGCATGCGAGCGTGCGTGATGCGAAGGAAAAACGCACCGGTGAAACCCAGAATGCAAGGATTACGTCCGGCGACAAACAGTAGTGTGATATAGCGCGCGGAAATTTGCGGCTAGCCGCACGCCTTGACAGATCTGCGCGGCCCGCCTACCATCCAAACACATATCGATCCCCGTGCGCTGCGCCTTCGCTTTCGACGCGGCTCAGGGAAGAGGGTGTGAATCCCTCGCGGACCCGCCACTGTGTTTGGCGAGCCGCCGTCCATGCCACTGGCGAACAAGCCGGGAAGGAGGACCGCGGCGCTCGAGCCATCAGCCAGGATACCTGCCGGAGATCGCCACCATCCAACTCCTCTTCGAGGCTTGAGAGGACGGGATGACACGATCACTTCCCTTGTTTGTCCACGCCAACGCCCCCTGACCCGCGGCGCGTTCGCACTTCTGTTGTTGATGGCCGGGCGCGCGCGTGCGCTGCCTGCCGACGCCCCTCCGGCGATTCCCGACTCGATCCCGGTGATGCCCGCCATCATCGTGACCGCGAAGCGTCCGGATTTCCGGTCGGACATCACCAACCGTCCGGGCTTTGTCGCGATGGTGGATGTCTCGAAGCGCGCGAATCGCGTCGAGGACCTGCCTGCGATTCTTTCGCAGCTCGTGGGCGTGCGCGTCACGCAGTACGGCGGGATGGGGAGCTTTGCCACCGTGTCGATTCGAGGCTCGTCGTCGAGCCAGGTGCGCACCTTCTTGGACGGTGTCCCCATCGACGATCCCTATCTCGGGGTGACAAACATCGCCGATCTCCCGCTCGGCGGTGTTGATCGCGTGGAAGTCTATCGTGGTTTTTCCCCGCCCTCTCTCGGGGGAGCGGCGATGGGCGGCGCCGTGCAACTTGTCACACGCATGGACGGTACGCATGATTCACTTCTCTCGGGTGTCGAAGGAAGTGCATCCGCGGGATCGTTCGACACACGACGCGAAGCAATTTCGTGCTGGCTAAAACCCGGCCAATTTCGTTTCTTCGGACACGGCACACATGAACAGTCGAACGGCGATTTCGAATTCGTCGACGACAACGGCACTCAGGAAAATCCTGATGACGATCGCACCACGGCACGGGTTAACAATGACTTTGAAGCGTGGAGCGGAATATTTCGGGGCAGCGCCGAGGTGCCGGGAGTGGGAACCGCGCTGCTTGGCTACTATGATGCCGCGCGCGAGAACGGCGTTCCGGGCCTGGGATCAAATCAGTCGGGCAGTGCCCGCTCTGAAAGGCGACGGCGCCTCGGCCAGCTCCGCTTCGATGGTGTGCCGCGTTTCGATGACCGCCTCGTCTGGTCGGCGACAGGCTTCTATCACCGCGCGAACGAGCAGTTTCACGACCCGAACGCAGAGATAGCGCTCACCGCGGAGGAGACCGACAACACGATCAACGCGTACGGTGGCACGGCGCGTCTGAAATACTTGATACCGGGAAACCGGTTCTCTGTTGAAGCCAACGGTTCGGCGACAACAGAGCAGTTTCATCCGGCAGAAACACTGCCCGAACAGAAAAACGGCCCGGACCGCTGGCGGCGGTCGGTGATGATTGCGCTCGGGGGCGACGCGTATCTCATCGATCAATCGTTGGTGGTCTCGGGCCTTTTTCGTTATGAGCGACACGCCGACGAGTTCGGCGATGAAACCACCTACCCCTGGCTTCCGCCCTCCGCGGAAGGCCGCTTCGAACACGAGACCACGTCACCCAGTGCCGGCGTTCGCTGGCACGCGCGTTCGTGGCTCACCTTCAAAGGCAACATCGGCCGCTATTACCGGCTCCCCACCTTTCTCGAATTGTTCGGCAATGTCGGCTCGGTGACGGGTAACGCCGCGCTGGAGCCGGAACAAGGTATCAACCGCGACGCCGGCTTCGACGTGAACATTGCGCGCGCCGGCTTCGCGCGTTCGCTCTTTGCCGAGATCAGTTACTTCGACAACACCGTCGACAACCTGATTCTCTTCTTTCCCAACTCGCAGGCCACGACCAAGCCCGTCAACATCGGCGCGGCCCATATTCAGGGCATCGAGAGCAGCGTGAGCGCGGCACTCCCGGCCGGTTTCGAGCTCGTCGCCGGTTACACGTGGCTTCACACCGAAGACACCTCCGACATTCCGTATTACAACGGCAACCAGCTTCCCTCGCGCCCGGCGCACGATGTGAACGGGTCGTTGTCGTACACGTGGCGCGCGCTGCGCACCACCTATGAGCTCCAGTACCTGAGCGCGAACTTTCTGGATCGCGCCAACTTTCGCGAGGCGGACGCGCGCACGCTGCATTCGTTGATCTTCGCGCTGCGCACGCCGCTGAACGGACTTTCGCTCACCGTCGAGGGACGCAACCTCGGCGACGAGCGCGTGGAGGATGTGGCCGGATTTCCCCTTCCGGGCCGCAGCATGTATTCGACGGTCAGTTATCGCTATTAGCTGAAACCAGCGGGAGTCCGGTGGACGCCGCTATAATGGAGGAACGGAAGCATGTTCAAACCTTCTCGATGTGCGCTTTGGACCCCGTTGCTGGCCCTGGGAGCCGCCCTGGCACTCGGTGCCTGCGAGGAAGACACCGTGTCGTCCGGGCCGCCCCCGATGAGCGGGTACTTTGCCTTCGTAACCACAACCGACTATCAGACCGGCTCGGCGTCGGTGGTGTCCGCTGACACGCTGCTGCACGCCACCAACAATGTGGCGACGTTGCACAGTGATGCGCTGGCGCGGACGTTCGGGGGGCTCATTTACGTGCTCAATCGCCAGGGCGCGGACAACGTGCAGATTCTCGATCCCCTCGCCGGGTTTCACACGCGGCGCCAGTTCACAGTGGGCAACGGTGCCGACCCCGAAGACATCGTGTTTCAAAGTTCCAGCCGCGCGTTCGTGTCGCGCTACAACGAAGACCAGCTCTGGATCGTCAACCCGAACAGCGGCCAGCGCACCGGCCTGATCGATTTTTCATGGCTGGCCGACGCCGACAACATTCCCGAAATGGCGCACATGGTGAAAATTGGCAGCCGTGTGTTCGTCGCGGTGCAGCGGCTCGATCGTAACGGCGGCGTGGTGTGGCCGCCCGTCGGCACGAGCTATGTCGCCGTGTTCAATGCCTTGACGGAGCAATTCATCGACGCGGTGCCCGGGGGCGACAAGGATGCGATCGCCCTCGCGGGAACCAATCCATTCGGCGAGATGGTGTATAACGCCGCCTCGGGAAAGATCTGGGTCCCGGATACGGGCGCTTATGGCGTGAACGACGGCGGACTCGAGCTCATCGATCCCAACGCGCTGACGACAAGCGGCATCGTGCTCAGTGAAGCAACGCTGGGCGGCGACATCACCGATGTGGTGCCGATCGATGCCAACCGCGGCGCCGCCATCATCAGTGACGCGAATTTCAATACATTGCTGGTGGGTTTCGATCTCTCGGCGCCGGCGTCGATCGATACCATCTATGCGCCGGGAAGTTTTGCGCTGCAGGATGCGGAGCTTTCGCGCGACGGACGTATTTTCGTCTCCGATCGCACGCCGGTGGCGCCGGGAATCCGCGTATTCAACGCGCTCACGCACGCACAGATCACGACGTCACCCATCGACGTCGGGCTTCCCCCGGCCGA
>DATEHD010000311.1:0-9673 GCA_035279765.1 Candidatus Krumholzibacteriia bacterium
TTCGTCGAGATGGAGACGGGCGAGGGTGCCCAGGCTGCTATCGAGAAGCTGAACAATCGCGAGGTCGCGCAGCGCACGATCACGGTGAACGAAGCGCGTCCGAAGACGGAAGGCGGTCGCGGTGTCGACCGTGGCTTCAACCGCAACAGCGGTGGCTTCGGCGGCAATCGTCGTCGCTTCTAATCCGAGCCTCAAACAAGCTCCAAAAAAAAGAGCGCGGTGCCTCGCGGCATCGCGCTCTTTTTATTTTCCGATCGGCGCGACCGGACTAACGAGACATGCTCTTGACCTTGCCCCAGGTGACCGTTTCGGTGGCCGTGACCTGGCACTGGATGTTGAGTGCACCCACTTCGCTGAAGCAGGGCGAGAACGAAGACGTGCACGGCGAGGTCTGCTGCAGGAAATAATTACCGCTCCCCGGAACACCGCAGAAGAGCGGATCCTTGGCGTAATTGAGTCCTGCATCGCCGACGCCGACGACGCTGCCGCCGGTGTTGGAATAGAGATCGTTGCACGCGATGAAGGTTCCGCCCGCAGCGCCGCTGTATCCAAACGCACCGCCCGCGGTGGTGCCGCAGACGATGTTCTGATAGATCTGCGCGGTCGAGCCCGACGCCAGCTGGAAGCAGCCGCCGCCGTTGGCGGCGCCGTTATCGTCGAATGTGTTGTTGAACACCGACGGGTTGCCATTCTGCACGTACACGCCGCCACCGCTCGTGAACGCGTAGCAGTTGGTGAGTACGTTGTAGCAGATCATCGGCGAAGCGCCGTTGATGTAAATGCCGGCGCCCTTGTACGCGCGCGCATTCTTGATGGTGAAGCCGTCCAGCACGGCATCGAAACCTTCGCCGTTCTGGAAGCGGACGCCCCAGCCGGTTTCCTGGCAATCGATGATGGTCTGGCCGGCGCCGGCGTCGGACTTCAATGTGATGCCCTTGCCGTTGAAGTTGAGGTTGACGTTCCCGAGACCCCGATAGGTGCCGGGGGCAACCATCACCATATCACCGCTCGAAGCGAGATCGATTCCCGCCTGAATGGTTGTCGCGTCGCCGCCTCCGCCCGGGACCACGTGCCATGTGGCCGCGTGGGCGCCGGTGCCGAAAGCGAGGACGAGTGTTGAGATGAGTAGCACCTTTTTCATGATGGACATCCTCCTTCGGTCGTGCGTAATGCGGCGCGACCTGGAAATCCACCGAGGCAAATTGCATACGTCATTCCAATCGGCACGGGACGTGCCAGCAGTAACACGGCGCCGCAACCAGTAACAATGCTACCTTGCAGGAAAGCTGAGGCTCTCGCAGTTTTGTTCTGTTAGGATGGCAACATGACGACGAAGAAAACCGGCTGGGCGCGTGTTCTGTTCTTCAATATCGCATTCATCGGCGTGCTCGTACTCGTGCTCGAACTCGTCTTCGGCGCCTGGTTTCACGAACCCAATCGCGTCGACAGGCTGAACCTGGTGCGCGATTGCCACAAGCACTACGACGCCAGCTACCTCTATGACGGCGCCAATGAGATCACCTACACGCGCGACGAGTGGGGACTGCGCGGCAAGTATCCGTCCCTCGACGACATCGACATCATCACGCTGGGCGGGAGCGCCACCGATCAGCGCTACGTGACAGACGGCAAGACCTGGCAGGATGTGATCGCGCGCGAGTTCGCCGCCGAGGGTCGCAACGTCTCCGTGGTCAACGCCGGCGTCGACGGGCAATCGACGTTCGGGCACATCAAGGATTTCGACTGGTGGTTCCCGACGCTGCCGAACTTCAAGCCGCGCTACGTGCTCTTCTACGTCTCGGGCAACGACATCTACAAGAGCGTCAGCAGCGAGTTCGACGACCTCGTCAACAATCGCACACCGACCTGGAAAACCACGCTCAAAGAGCGCAGTGCCATCTACCACCTGCTCAGCACTGCCATGGGCGTGTACGAAGCGCGGCACGTGCACAAGATTTCGCACCGCAAGGAGCCGTTCGGCGCCTGGGAGTGGACGACGCAGCCGCTGGCGCAGGACCACGGAAAGCTTGTTGCAGAACGCCTGGAGATCTATCGCAAAGCCATCGCGCTGCTGGCCCAGAAGACAAGAGCCATCGGCGCCACACCCATCTTTGTCACCCAGTCACTCAGCGTGTATCGTTTTCGTCCCGACGGGACCGTGGAGGGAAGAAAGCGCGAGGAAATGTACGACAACGCCTTGATCAACGGCGTCGATCTCTATCACATCATCCACGAGTTCTGGAATGTGACCTTGGAAGAGTGCGCGAAGGCGAACGGTGTTTGCATCGACGCCGGCGACGACATTCGCTGGCAGCCGGGCGATTTCTACGACGTCATCCACAACACCCCGCAGGGCGCGGAGCGCCTCGGAAAGTATCTCCACGAGAAGCTCCGCGATCTCCCCATCGGGAACACCCACGAAATCGCGAACTAGTTGGGCTGCTTCGGTCCGAGGCGAATGAGCTCTTCGAACGCACCGCGACCGGTGATGACGTAGTCCGTCACCACGCCCGCCGTCTCGATCGGTTGGTATCCGATTGTGAAGTTGCCTGTCGGGATGCCTAGCGTCGGGGCATAGTGATCCTGGTTGTATCCGTTGACGAAGTAGGGGACGTGACCCTCGGTCCACTGGCTGAGCAAGTCCAGCACGGTCTTACCGCCCGGTGTCGTTTCGGTGTCGAGGTTGTGGGGGTAGTAGCCGGTGTTTTGTGCAAATGTTTCAACCGCTCGTCGCAGCATGTAGGAGCCACGCCAAATGACCTCGCCGTACTCACTGTACGGCACCACGGTCATCATGGTGCTCAGGTTGCAGTCGTATGCTTCGATCACGAAGCCGTCGATGTCGCCGTCACCGTCGCCGTCAACCCCGAGATATCCGGTGGCTCCGGCGATCCCCAGACCGAGACCGTCCTGGGGTTCTGACTTTACGCCTTCGAACGGATTGATGAGCAATTCCCCATTGGGCAGCAGGCCGGCGAGTGTCTTTCCGTCCGGGTTTTCGTCCCCGTTGACGTCGGAAGAGAAAACGCCGTTGTTGGAGGCAGCAAACCGCTTGGCCGCATCGAATACCGTGAAGGTGTTCGCCACGGTCACATCGTGCTTGGAGCGGACATCCGCCGGAACCTTCGCGAGCGCTTCCAGGGTGATCAGCGTGTGATGCTTGCCGTATCCGGTGAGGCGGTAACCGTAGACTGTGTCGGCGCAAGAGTAGGCCTCGACACCAATTTGACCTGCCGCCGTCGCACGAATTCCGGAGGGTTCGCGCTCGCCGGTGTAGACGTTCGTCATCTGTGGGAGCCCAAGGTCAGGAATGTAGTAGTCACCGTACGTCCCATTGTGAGCGGCGGCGTAGGTCTCCAGCGCGTCCCGGATGGAGCGTACGTTGGCGACCGTCTGCTCGTCCGGTGTTAAAGGAGCAGGTGGCTGGACGGTCGTGCTATCGTCGCTGCACCCGAGAATGAAAAGTGGCAGTAGAGCCCAGAGTGTACGTCTCGAAACCATCATACGTCCTCCCCTGGAGAATTTTGCCTCTGCATCGGCCGTGCCGATGTAAGCGCGGGGTCCGGAGACCGACCAAGCTGGTGCGACCGGATTCTCCCTTTGCGGGAAGAAGGGCGTCAATCTTAGAATTCACACACCCCTCGGAGGAGCCATGAAATTTACGCAGATTCTTCGCGCCGTCTTTACGATTGCCGTCGTGGTTGCCACGACCGGCATCGTGCACGCCGCGGACAAGGACACGAAGAAAACCGAGATCGCGACATTCGCGGGTGGTTGTTTCTGGTGCATGGAGTCGCCGTACGACTTTGTGAAGGGTGTCAAGTCGACGACGTCGGGATACACGGGCGGAACCGTGAAGAATCCGACGTACGAACAAGTCAGCTCGGGAAAAACCGGGCACTACGAGACGATGCAGGTCGAATTCGATCCGTCCGTCGTGAGCTACGAGACGCTGCTCCTGGTGTACTGGCATAACATCAATCCGCAGCAGAGCGACGGACAGTTCTGCGACCATGGCAGCCAGTATCGGCCGGCGATTTTCGTTCACGATGACGCGCAGCGCGCGGCCGCGGAGGCGTCGAAGAAAGAGATGGAGAAACGCTTCGGGTCGGTCGCGGTGACGATCCTTCCCGCGGGTGAATTTTATCCGGCCGAGGAATATCATCAGAACTATTGCACGAAGAACTCGGACGAGTATCATGAGTACCGCGAGCTGTGCGGTCGCGACCGCGTACTGAAGGAAGTATGGGGCGACGAAGCCGGCGTTGCGCAGGCGAAAATGAAATCAAAGTAGGAGCGTCATCATCCACTTTGCCGAGCCATTCAATCCTCTCGCACTCGACTTCTGGCTACCGGTCCTGACGTCGGTTCTGTGCGGCGGCATGATCGGACTCGAGCGGCAGCTTCGCGGCAAGCCGCTCGACGTCCGTTCCGGCGTGCTCATCTGCCTGGGCACGCACATTTTCATCCGGTTGGGCCTCACCGCATCATCACACGCCACGGGCAACGTTGACCCCACGCGCGTCCTGGGCCAGGTGGTGACGGGAATCGGTTTCTTGGGTGCGGGCGTGATGCTGACACGCGGCAAGCACGTGGTGGGTGTGACGACGGCGTCGGTGATCTGGGTGCTGGCCGCCATCGGCGCGTCGATCGGCTTCGAGAACTACGGCAGCGCGATCGCGCTCACGCTGGTGACGCTCCTGGTTCTCAATATGCTCGAAATCGTCGAAAATCGCGTCGCGAAAATGCGTCGTGGCGCGCACTCCAAAGAAAACAACACCGTCGATCGCGAGCTGGACTGATCGCGCGCGTCAGTGCGTCGCTGCTTTCGCGGCGACTTCCTTCCGCTGCTGTTTCCTGTGTTGCTGTTCGTGAAATACGCCCGCCACGCCGAGGAGCGTGAGCGCCGAGCCCGCCACCGTCCAGCGCGTGATGGGCTCGTGGATGAAGAGCGCTCCCAGAATCACCGCGATCACCGGATTCACGTAGGCGTACGTTGTCACGACATTCATGGGGAGCATCTGCAACACCTTCACGAATGATGTGAACGCGATCACCGAGCCGAATATGATGAGGTAACCCCACGCGGCGAGTGCCTGCGGCGTGGGGGTGGGTTTGGCCTCGCGGGTAATCAGCGCGGCCAGGAGAAGCGCCACGGCGCCGAACAACAATTGATAGGCCGAATTGGCTTCGCCGGAGAGCGACACCGGCCGCCGCTTTTGCAGCATCATTCCGGATCCCCACAACATCACGGCCACAATGAGTGCCACCGCGGGCGCGATCTGGTCGCGTGTCGGATGCTTGAGCACCTGGTAGTTGAGTACGACGATGCCGATGAGCCCCACCACCAGCGCGACGATCATGCGCCACGTCGGCCGCCGGCGATCGATCACCGATTCCAGGAACATCGTCCACAGCGGCTGTGAGCCGACGAGGATGGCGGCGTAACCGGACGCGGCGCGCATCTCCGACCAGGAAACGAGCCCGTTGCCGCCGAACCACAGGAGCACACCGGAGGCCGCGAAGACCTGGACGTCCTGCTTGGTGGGCTTGAGCGACTTGCCGCGCGCCAGGCACAAGAGGAACAGAATGCCCGAGGCAATCAGGATGCGCGTGCCGGCCATGTAGAAGGGCGGGAACCCGGAGCCCTCGCGGACGGCGATACGGATGGCGAGGTAGGTGCTTCCCCAGACGATGTAGACGACGAGCAGGTGGGCGAGACCACGAACGTTCACTTCAGACACCTCGTGGAAACCGGGAATGTAAGCGGCCCCCGCGGGCCTGTCCAGTTCCTTGTGGGGAGAAGCGTCCCTCCGTTATACTGCGCGCAGCCTCCCATGCAACGCATTCATGGCATCACCTTCAGCGACACGCGCCTGATCCCGGTCTGGGAGCGCGTCCGCGCGGGCGAACGCATTTCGCCCGCGGAGGGCCTGGCGCTCTTCGAATCCAACGATCTCACGGCCATGGGCGGCATGGCCGACTGGGTGGCGCGGCAAAAAAACGGCGACCACGTGCACTTCGTCATCAATGTGCACATCAATCCCACCAACGTTTGTGTGCTGAACTGCAAGTTCTGCGACTACGTGCACAGCCGTAACGACGACGGCGCGTGGGAGATGACGCCGGAAGAGATCATTGCGCACATCACACCCGAGATGCACGAAGTGCACATCGTGGGGGGGCACCATCCCGACTGGCCTTTCGAATATCACGAGAACTACATTCGCGCCATTCGCGAAGCGCATCCCGGCCTCCAGATCAAAGCCTTCACCGCCGCGGAGATCGACTACTTCGCCAAGCGTTGGAAACTTTCCGTCGATGAGATCCTCGACAGGCTGATCGCCGCGGGACTCAACTCCATGCCGGGCGGGGGAGCCGAGATTTTTTCCACGCGCGTGGCCAAAGAGCTGCGCTACATCGGCAAGGCGCAGGCGCCGCGCTGGCTGGAGATTCACGCCAAGGCGCACGAGCGCGGCATACCCTCCAATGCGACGATGCTCTACGGGCACATCGAGACCTACGCCGAGCGTGTCGAGCACCTGCGCCTGCTCCGCGAGCAGCAGGACAAGAGCGGCGGCTTTCTCGCTTTCATTCCACTGGAGTACCAGCTGAGCGCCGAGAAGCTTGTGCAGCGCCATGCCTCCGCGCTGGAGGATCTGAAGACCATCGCGGTGTCGCGCCTGATGCTGGATAATTTTCCGCACGTGAAGGCGTACTGGATCATGCTGCAGGAAGACACGGCCGCCATCGCGCTCAATTTTGGCGCGGACGACATCGACGGCACCATCAACAAGGAGCGCATCGCCCACGCGGCGGACGCGCGCAGCCCCGGCGGCGTCACGCGCAAGCGCCTGGTGCGTCTGATCAGCGACGCCGGCAAGACGCCCGTCGAGCGCGACGCCCTGTATAATGAGATCAAGGTGTACGGTGCCGAAGACATCGCCGCCGTCATGGAAGAGCGCTATCGCCCCGTTCAGCGCAGCCGCGAATCCCCGCGCGCCGGCAAGCCGCTGGAGAAATTTGCGGCGCGCCCGCACACGCGATGAAACAGAAGCTGATCATTGCCGCCCTGGCGGTGCTGATCGTCATCGCCGGTCTCTTCGTCTATCTGTACAACTCCATCGACTCGATCGTGAAGAACGGCGTCGAGCGCTACGGCACCGAGGTTTGCGGCACAAAGGTGAGCGTGGGGTCGGTTGATATCTCCCTCAAGAACGGGACCGGAACCATCCACGATCTGCGCGTCGCCAACCCGGACGGCTTTTCGCACGACAGCGCGGTGGTCCTGGGCGGCGCCACCCTCGTGCTCGACATCGGCTCGCTCAACCGGGATCCCCTCGTCATCAAGGAGATTCGTGTGACAGGACCGGTGGTGAGCGCGGAAGTGGATGAGAAGCTCGCCACCAATGTCGGCATCATTCGCAACCACGTCGAGAACTACCAGGCGCGCGCCGCGAAACCCGGCAAGCAGGACTCGGGCCTCGAGAAACGTATCGCGATTCGCTCCCTGGTGATCGATCAGGGCGTGCTGAAAGGCGATGCCACGCGCATCGGACAGCAGAAGGGCCAGTGGGACATGCCGCCCATCGAGCTTTCCAACCTGGGCGGAGAGACGGGCACGCGTCCGGAAGCCATGGCGAAAGTGATTTCCGCGGCGTTGTTCGCGCGCGCGGAACAGGTGGCAGGCGATCACCTGAAGGCAGCCGCCGTGCAGGAGATCAAGAACGAAGCCGAAAAGAAACTCAACGAGATCCTCAAGAAATGACATCACCCCTGCGCATCGGACAGATTCCGTTCCTCAATTGTCTTCTGTTTTTCAACGGGCTCGAGAACGAGCCCGGAGTGCGCCTGTTGCCGCTGGTGCCGCGCGCGCTCTCCGCGGCGGCTATGGGCGATGCGGTGGATGCCGGCCCGGTTCCGCTGGTGGATACGTGGGAGATGACACACTGCGCGCCGTTGGGAGATTTCTGCATAGCCACGACACAAAGAGCGCGCAGTGTATTTCTTTTCTCCAAGCGCCCGTGGCACGCACTTGACGGTGCCGAGATCGGCATCACCGATCAGACCTCGACGTCGGTGCGATTGCTGAAGGTTTTGCTCGCGAATGTGTGGGAAGCGAAGCCTGAGCGTTTCACGTCGATCGACCGCACGCACAACGACGCGTTTCTGGTCATCGGGGATGACGCCCTGCGTGCGCGCGCGGGTATTCCCGAATTTCCGCACATGGCCGACCTCGGCGGCGTATGGACCGAATGGACGGGGCTGCCGTTCGTGTTTGCGCGCTGGGTGGCGCGACGCGATCTGCGCGGTGCGGACCGCGACCGGTTGTGCGCGCTCCTCGAGCGCTCGATGGCGGCCAACTGGAAGAGCCTCGACCGCATCGCGGTGCCGCGCGCGGCGGAGCTCGGAATGACTGTCGCGGAAGTGCGCGAATACCTGGAAGGCTTCCGCTTCGTGGCCACGGATGCGGAGCACAAGGCCATGGCAAAATTCAAAGAACTGGATGCGACGACGCGCGCCAACGAGGCCGCCGCCGTCGCGAGAGAGGAAAGCGCATGAAAAAGGTCACCGGAATCGGCGGAGTATTCTTCAAGAGCAAGTCACCCAAGGACGTGATGGCGTGGTACCGCGATCATCTCGGCTTCGACGTCTCGGAATGGGGCGGTGCCATGTTCGAGTGGCGTGACAAGGACAATCCGGAGCGCGTCGGTCAGACCCTGTTCACTGCGTTCAAAGAAGACACCAAGAAATTCGAGCCCGCGACCGGATCGTACATGCTGAACCTGCACGTGGCCGATCTTCCCGCGCTGCTCGAGCAACTGCGCAAGGACGGCGTCCAGATCGTGGGCGACATGCAGGACTCCGAGTACGGGAAATTCGCCTGGGTCATGGACCCGGAAGGCCGCAAGATCGAGCTCTGGCAACCGCCCGATGCGTAAGGACGTGAAGCTGCCCTAGCAGCGTGGAAGCCCGGATCGAACCCAAGCTCATCACCGTGCTGCGCGAGGGCTACACGCGCAGCCTGTTCGTGCGTGACCTCGGCGCCGGCGTCATTGTTGGCGTGCTCGCTCTTCCGCTGGCACTCGCATTCGCCATTGCGTCGGGTGTGAAGCCCGAGCAGGGTCTCTTTACCGCCATCATCGGCGGATTCCTCATCTCCGTTCTTTCCGGAAGCCGCGTGCAAATCGGCGGTCCCACCGGCGCCTTCATCGTCATCGTGTACAGCGTGGTGCAGCGCTTCGGCTACGACGGCCTGGCGGTAGCCACCATGCTTGCCGGTGCGTTGCTCGTGGTGATGGGGCTCACGCGCATGGGCGCGGTGATCAAGTTCATCCCGTACCCGGTGACGGTGGGCTTCACGGCGGGTATCGCCCTGATCATTCTCTCGTCGCAGTTGCGTGATTTTCTCGGTCTCACGATGAGCAACGTGCCCGCCGATTTCATCGCAAGATGGAAAGCATACGGCGCCGCATTCCCGACATACAACATCGCTGCGATTGGTGTGGGCGTGGCCACCGTGCTCATTCTTGTCTACTGGGCGAAGATCGTGCGCAAGGTGCCAAGCCCGATTGTCGCCATCATTCTCACCACCGCCGCGGTGCACGTCTTTCATATTCCCGTCGAGACCATCGGCACGCGTTTTGGCAACGTGCCGCATTCGCTTCCCAGG
>DATEHD010000312.1:0-5020 GCA_035279765.1 Candidatus Krumholzibacteriia bacterium
CGGCGAGATGAACGCCGACCAGCTCTGGGAAACCACGCTCGATCCGACCAACCGCGCCCTGCTGCAGGTGGAGGTCTCCCAGGCCGACGTCGCCGACGAAATCTTCACCCGCCTGATGGGCGACGTGGTCGAGCCGCGCCGCGAGTTCATCCAGGAAAATGCGCTCGCTGTGAAGAACCTGGACGTGTGATGTGAGATGACGCGTGTCTCGTACCGGCGCTCGGATTACCTGGAGTGGACGAAGCGCCGGCGGGGCATCCGCTACTCTCTCTCCCGCAGCGGCGTTCCGCGCCTCAATATGCACGAGCTCGAGCCCACGCTCGAGTATCTGCTCACCACCGATCCCAACGAGGATGGCTGGCCGCCGCTCCTGGAAATGATCGCGGCGCGCGCGGAGCTCACGCCCGCGCACGTCGTCCTGGCCAGCGCGTGCACGGGCGCCAATCACGTGGCGTTCGGTTTGCTTCTCGAAGCTGGCGATCACGTGGCGATGGAAACGCCCGTGTATGAACCGCTGGTCAAGCTCGCGCGTTATTTCGGCGCCACCGTGGATTATTTCGAGCGCCGCGAATCCAACGGCTGGCGGATCGACCCCGATGACGTGAAGCGTGCGCTCACCGCCGCGACCCGGCTTGTCGTGCTGTCGAACCTCCACAATCCCACCGGCTGCCACGACGGCGACGAGACCATCCGGCGCATCGCGTCCGACGCGCAGCAGCTCGGCGCGCACGTGCTCGTGGATGAGGTGTACCTGGACTTTCTGCACGGCGAGGGCGTTCGCACCGCGGCGCGCCTGGCGCCCAACGTGCTCATCAGCAACAGCGTGACCAAGACCATGGGGCTCGATTCGCTGCGCCTGGGTTGGATTCTCGCCGAGCCCGGACTCGCCGAGCGTGGCCGGCGCCTGAACGACCTCTACACAAACAACTATCCGCACCCGAGCGAGCGCATTGCACTCCTGGCACTCGGCCGCGCGGAGCAGATTCTCGCCCGCCACAACGCGATGCTCGCCAGGCACATCGCCATTGCCGACGATTTCGTGAGCTCGCAGCCGCGTCTGTCGTGGGTGAAGCCGCGCGCCGGCACGTGCGGAATGGTGCGCGTCGACGGCATCGACGTCGACGA
Organism: Candidatus Krumholzibacteriia bacterium; assembly: GCA_035279765.1. Lineage (GTDB taxonomy): Bacteria > Krumholzibacteriota > Krumholzibacteriia > WVZY01 > JAKEHA01 > JAKEHA01. The sequence continues at coordinate 1,126 of DATEHD010000312.1, forward strand.
TCTCAGCGAGCGCCTGGCGCGTGACTACAACACGGGCATCGTGCCGGGCCGGTTCTTCAACGCGCCATCGCATTTCCGCCTCGCCTGGGGCGTCGACACCGATACGCTGCGCGCGGGGCTCGAGCACCTCGCCCAAGCGCTCGCGCAGTAGGAAATCTTCCCGTCCGCGCGGAACTCCGCGCCACCATGATCCACACTGGGGAATGCCGGGCGCATTCTGCGCGCGCTTCCTCCATTTGCAGTTTCCGATCGGATAGAATGAGTGGGAGAAAAAAGCCGGCCAACAGCTTCTCTCCCACTAAATCCCAACGGCCGCGCTGGAGGTCTTTAATGAGGTCGCTGCGTTACAGCGCTGTTGTCGCACTGTCACTGGTCTGCACATTGACACTCGCCGGCGTTGCGCGCGCGCAAACCGGCGTGCAGTGCGACGGATCCAACGACTACATCACCTTCGGGAGCGCGCCCGCGCTGGGCGCGACGGCGTTCACGCTCGAGCTCTGGTTCTACAAGACGGGACTCAGCTCCGTCACCAGCACAGGCTCAGGCGGGGTCAGCGCGGTGCCGCTCCTGACCAAAGGCCGCAGCGAGAACGACGGCAGCAACGTCGACATGAACTACTTCCTCGGTTTTCGCGGCACTGACAACGTGCTGTGTGCCGACTACGAGGAAGGCGACGGTCAGGCGTCACCCGGGCTCAACCATCCGGTCTTCGGCGTCACGTCGATTCGCAACAATACCTGGTATCACGCCGCGGCCACCTTCGACGGCACCACGTGGACTCTGTACCTCAACGGCAAGCTCGAAGCGACGCTGGCGGTGGGTGCCGGGCGTCTCCCCCAGTCGCTGAGCATCCAGCACGCAGCACTGGCCACCGCGCTCAATTCGACGGGCGTCGCGTCGGGTTTCTTCAACGGCATCGTCGACGAAGCGCGCATCTGGAACTATGCGCGCACGCAGCAGCAGATCAACGACAGCATGTATTCGGAGATCACCTCCGACGCCGGCCTGCTGGGCCGTTGGGGAATGAACGAGGCCGACGGCATCACCGCCAACAACTCGGTTGTGACCGGGCCCAGCGGCACGCTGACGAACGGCCCCACCTGGAGCACCGGTTCGACGTTTGCATTTTCCAATTCGCTCAAGATGGGTGCGAGCAACAGCGGATATGTCGCGTTTGGTGACCCGAACGCACTCGACCTCGCGCAGTTCACGGTCGAAACCTGGTTTCGTCGCGACGGAAGCGGATCGGTGGTCGGCACGGGAACGGGCGGCGTCGACGCCATACCGCTCGTCACGCACGGCGGCCCCGAGAACGACGGCGGCAATCTCGACATGAACTATTTCCTCGGCATTCGCGCGAGCGACAACGTGCTCTGCGCGGATCTCGAAGAAGGCGCGAGCGGTGCGCACCAGGGGCAGAATCACCCTGTGGCCGGCGTGACGCCGATTCTTATCGGCACGTGGTACCACGCCGCGGCCACCTATGACGGAAACACGTGGAAGCTCTATTTGAACGGGTCGCTCGAGGCGACGCTTGCCGTCAATCAACCGGTGCAAAACGCAAGCATCGAACACGCCGGGCTTGCCGCATCGTTCCTGTCGGACGGATCGACGGTGGGTCACTTCGACGGCGCACTCGACGAAGCCCGGGTGTGGAACTATGCGCGCACGGTGAACCAGATCCGTCTTACCATGAATTCAAAGATCAACGTGCCCACGACGGGGCTGGTGGGGCGCTGGGGGCTGGACGACGGTGCCGGCAGCACCGTGCTCGGTGGCGCGGGAACCAACATCAACGGCGTCATCACGGGAACGCAGTGGAGCTGGGATACGCCCGCGCCGTTCAACGCGGTGCCGTCGTCTCCTCCGTCGGCGCCGGTGCTGAACTCGCCCTTGAACCTGGCGACGAACGTTTCACTTGCGCCCACACTCGACGTGACCGTCAGCGATCCGGATGCGGACTCGGTGACGGTTTCGTTCTACGGGCGCACCAAATCGACAGTCGATCCCACGCCGTTCACGTTGGTGCACCTGCCGGATACGCAGTTCTACACGTCGCAACAGTTCGGCGGGACGATTGCCATGCTGAACTCGCAGATGCAATGGATCGTCGACAAGCGCAACACGCGCCACATCGCGTGGGTTGACCAGACGGGTGACTGCACGGACCACGGGGACGACATCATCGACGAATGGAATAAAGCATCCGCCAGTTTCGGCCTGATCGAGAATCCGCTGACCACGGGTCGCACATTCGGAATGCCGTTCAGTATCGACGTCGGCAACCACGATGAAACGCCGCTCGGCGATGCCGACGGAACCACGATCTTCTACAACCAGTTCTTCGGCGTGTCGCATTTCGCGGGGCGCAGCTACTACGGAGGACATCACAGCACGACCAACGACAACCACTTCTCGCTGTTCACGTCGAACGGAATGAAGTTTGTCGTGCTCAGCCTCAAGTACGACACCACGCCCAACGCCACCGTGCTCGACTGGGCCGACAGTGTGGTGACGGCATTTCCCGACCGCTGGGCGATTGTGAGCTCGCACTACCTGATGGACTCCGGCGTGCAGGGCAATTTTTCCACGCTGGGACAGGCGGTTTACGACAGGCTCAAGGACAACCCGAACTACTTCCTGATGATTTGCAGCCACATCGCGGGCGAAGGCCGCCGCGTCGACACCTACCAGGGGCGCACGGTTCACACCGTGATGGCGGATTACCAGGCTCGAGCCAACGGCGGCAACGGCTGGCTGCGCATCATGACGTTCTATCCGGCCGAAAACGTGATTCGCGTGAAAACGTATTCGCCCGTGACCGATCAGTACGAAACCGATGCCGACTCCAGCAGCCAGTTCACGCTTCCCGTCTCGCTCTCCACGACGCCGGGCTGGCAGCTCATCGGCACACAGAAGGTGGCGTCGGGCGCCCACGCCTCGGTGGTGTGGCCGGCACGACTCGTGGGCACGAGCTACGAGTGGTACGTGAGCCTCGACGATGGCCACACGCAGAACGTGGCCGGGCCGGTGTGGTCATTCACCACCGGTAGCGCGGCGCCCACCGTGTCGCTTACGAGCCCCAACGGCGGCGAGTCGTTTGCAGCGGGATCCAATCTCCCCATTCGCTGGACGGCCACCGATGATGTCAACGTGACGTCCGTGGATATTTTGCTGTCGCGCACCGGCCCCGCGGGTCCGTTCGTCACCATCAAGAGCGGAGCTGGCAACACCGGCATCGAGACGTGGAGCGTGGTGGGCCCGGGCAGCAACAACGCGTTCATCAAAGTGATTGCGCACGACGGAAGCAACAACACCGCGTTTGACGTGAGTGACGCGGCGTTCACGATCCAGACGCCGACCGGTGTCGATGGCAAGGTTCCGGCGGTGTTCGGGCTCGGCATCCTCTCGGAAAATCCGTTCAGCTACACGGGGCGCTTCAACGTTTCGCTCGCGCACGCCGCGCACGTCAATGTCACCGTGTACGATGTGGCGGGCCGGCGCGTGGCGCAGCTCGTCGACGACTCCATGGCTGCCGGCCAGCACGTGGTGCAGTGGAATGGCGACGACGGCCACAGCCGCGCTGCCTCGGGCGTGTATTTCGTGCGCATGCAGGCCGCGGGCTTGAGCTTCACCAAACGCGTGGTATTGCTCCGCTAAGAGAGCACAACACCGTCACACGGCAACGAAGGAAACGCCCGGCGACACAACCCGCCGGGCGTTTTTCTTACATTTCGTTACCGGATCGCTGCTACCTTGCACAAGAATGAGCAGCTTCTTCCATGTCACCTATCGTGCGGCGCGACGCATCGCCATCGCGGCGATCGGGACCACGGTGGTGCTCCTCGGCATCGCTATGCTCGTCCTGCCCGGGCCCGGAATCCTCACCATCATC